>NZ_JBEJZY010000654.1:0-210 GCF_040256935.1 Photorhabdus viridis | reverse complement strand
ACCCTGTATGGCGAAGCGTACCATTACCTGGATAACAACTACCGGGTGTTAGGCAACCGTTACGATCTGGATCCGGAAGTCGAAAGCGGGGTGTTCTACTCCCGGCTGCAACATGAACGTTACCTGAATCGACAGACCCAACTGCGAGGGTTGACGACATCCGCCACGCTGTTGCCGGGTCAGGAGTTGAAAGTCAGGGGAGAGGCGCCG
>NZ_JBEJZY010000653.1:0-211 GCF_040256935.1 Photorhabdus viridis | reverse complement strand
ATAAAGGCCGGTGTTAGCTATCGGACGCCCGATACTTTCAATAATCCTGTCACCCCGCGGTATCGACAACCAGGCAGAATACGTTGTCGTTTCGGAAGGCCCATAGAGATTACATAACCGCTGTACCGGCGTTTCTGCAAAAATCTGTTCAATCAGGGTACGTTTAAGCGGTTCACCCGCCAGATTGACGGTATGAACCGACGCCATCAGC
>NZ_JBEJZY010000652.1:0-211 GCF_040256935.1 Photorhabdus viridis | reverse complement strand
AATGACGACGCGCCAATACCTTCAAATGAGCCTGTTCAGGGCAGTATGTCTGGACTTCTTGATTTCTCTTCAATTCTCTGCTGATGGTCGATGGGCTTCGCTTAAGTGACTTCGCAATAAAAAGCTGTGAAAAACCCGCTTCTCTTAAACTGGAAATCGGGTATCTTTCTGTTTCGGTCAGTTGTGTATAGGCCATAGTGCATTTTCCTTT
>NZ_JBEJZY010000651.1:0-212 GCF_040256935.1 Photorhabdus viridis | reverse complement strand
ACCATGAGCCGTAGCCGATATACCCCGGAACAAAAACAGCAACATGTGACCCAATGGCGCCACAGTGACCTGACTCGAAAACAGTATTGCGAACAGCATCGGCTGAGTTTTTCCTCTTTCCGTGACTGGATTGCCGACAGTAACAAAATACCCCAACCTCTCAGCCAGACACTGCCCGCCATCTTGCCGGTTTCACTCCAGCCTGACGACGC
>NZ_JBEJZY010000650.1:0-212 GCF_040256935.1 Photorhabdus viridis | reverse complement strand
ACGGACGGGCGTCAGTCCCCGCTGATAGCGTTAATGAACACCGTGGCGTATCAGGGACAGACCGGGCAGCAGAACCCGGCGTTATCGGCGTCACTGGTGAAATCCGCTAAGGCGTTGCTGAATAAAACAGCGGTGCCGGTGATTACCCCGCAAACGCCTGAACTGAGCGGGCCAATGGACCGCACCTTCGGTCCGTTACTGGCGCTGATGGG
>NZ_JBEJZY010000649.1:0-213 GCF_040256935.1 Photorhabdus viridis | reverse complement strand
TATGGCTGGATTTCCCGCACTATCCGGTCCTGGTCGTCGTATTCAAAATGCAGGGTGTTGTCCGGGGATTCTACCGTCAACAATTTCCCCATGACATCGTAATGATAACGGGTGGTGCCTGCCGGAGTATCCAGCGCGGTCAGTCTCTGAACCGCATCATAGGTGTAGCGGGTAACCGTTTCTTCCCCGTCCCGCTTTTCAATGCAGTTCCCC
>NZ_JBEJZY010000648.1:0-213 GCF_040256935.1 Photorhabdus viridis | reverse complement strand
GAAAGAAACAAAGAACAATATTCTGAATGGATAGCAATGTTGATGGAGCAATATGGTTATAAAACTAAACGAGTGTTATTCAAGAATATGAAAAGCTGTTCGATTCATGGTGTTAATAGCCTAATAACCATGAGACCTAGCTACCACGAAAAGCTTGAAGCTTGGAGCGGTGATAGAATTAAAGAATCTGATTATGTTGTTCTTCCGATAGAT
>NZ_JBEJZY010000647.1:0-214 GCF_040256935.1 Photorhabdus viridis | reverse complement strand
ACAGAGATATTAAAGATTTTATATAAAAGACGGTTTTAACTATTAAAAGAATGTTAATTAAATTTAATCGAAGTCCATTAACTATCACCATTAACAGCGAGTTAAAAATAATATTATCTTAAAAACCTGATGTGAATGTGATTCTTAGTCGTTTCTTTATAATAAATGGATAAAACGGTTAATCTGGCAGGATTTAAACGCTTAAAAAAGATGT
>NZ_JBEJZY010000646.1:0-214 GCF_040256935.1 Photorhabdus viridis | reverse complement strand
TGTCGTGTAAAACAGGATTAAATTGGCGATTTAAGAGACTGTAATTTAAATCAT
This sequence comes from Photorhabdus viridis, assembly GCF_040256935.1. NCBI lineage: Bacteria > Pseudomonadati > Pseudomonadota > Gammaproteobacteria > Enterobacterales > Morganellaceae > Photorhabdus > Photorhabdus viridis. The sequence continues at coordinate 160 of NZ_JBEJZY010000646.1, read as the reverse complement.
GTATTTGCGGATTTTTTTACTCCTTTTTTCATTTTCGGTTTTTCGGTTATTTAACTGACTGATAAAAATTTTATTTACAGGTTAAAAACATTATTAAAATTTGTTCATTTTTAAAAAAATATTATCTAATTTATCTATTTAACATTCTTATTCCCCCTTT
>NZ_JBEJZY010000645.1:0-214 GCF_040256935.1 Photorhabdus viridis | reverse complement strand
CAATGAAAACCATTCATTAAATAAATGTTTAATTAAAAAATAAGAAAACCCTCAGAATGATAGTAGCTCGTAAATCCCTTTTCATTGGCGATGTATTTTCCTCTTATGTTACATTTATTTAACCTGTCATAATCATTTGAAAACGCAAATACAGAGGAGATTAACACTTTGATATAAAAGGTGGATTAAACTCAATAAACATATTTTTCAAATG
>NZ_JBEJZY010000644.1:0-215 GCF_040256935.1 Photorhabdus viridis | reverse complement strand
CCCCCACATCCCCGGCACTCAAACTGATATCCCCGACCAGAGATTTTCCGTTAATTCTCCTGCCACTTGGCACCGCATTATTCGCCTTTTGCACCGTTTCCACCAAACCAAGGTTTTACGTAATCAATAAACTGACAGTAATGTTTACTAAGTCAGCCTACTAGAGCATTAAACGGGATTAAAAAGGGTAAAAATCGGGCATATTCACGTATCAA
>NZ_JBEJZY010000643.1:0-215 GCF_040256935.1 Photorhabdus viridis | reverse complement strand
GTCGGTTTTAGCCTTGGCATTGCCTAATTCAATTTTGCCATTAACGTTTAAAGTAATATCACGCTGGTCGCTGGTTAACTCTTTCAGATTAACCCCAACGCCATCCTCAGTAGCCACCAGCCGGATTTTATTGGCATACATGCCGCCCAGCGCTTTGGTATCAATGGCTAATTGCGGTTTAGCACCTTCTCCGGCAAGCGGGTTAACCGTGCCGT
>NZ_JBEJZY010000642.1:0-215 GCF_040256935.1 Photorhabdus viridis | reverse complement strand
AAATACCGGATCACCTTTACAAGCAACCGACGATTGTTGATTTACTAAACCAGAACCTTTTAAAACATCGCCTCCGGTTGTTGTGGTATCACCTTTAAGGATAATTTTTTTCCTTCTACGACACTTCTCATTATTTACTCCGTTGTATTTTCCGCTTCTCGTATTAAATGCCAGACCGTTGTGCCTGACTCCACGCCCTGAATATCAAAAGCCAT
>NZ_JBEJZY010000641.1:0-216 GCF_040256935.1 Photorhabdus viridis | reverse complement strand
AAATACCGGATCACCTTTACAAGCAACCGACGATTGTTGATTTACTAAACCAGAACCTTTTAAAACATCGCCTCCGGTTGTTGTGGTATCACCTTTAAGGATAATTTTTTTTCCTTCTACGACACTTCTCATTATTTACTCCGTTGTATTTTCCGCTTCTCGTATTAAATGCCAGACCGTTGTGCCTGACTCCACGCCCTGAATATCAAAAGCCAT
>NZ_JBEJZY010000640.1:0-216 GCF_040256935.1 Photorhabdus viridis | reverse complement strand
ACCTGAACATTCACTTTCATCACCGCCGCCCCGGCTTTCACCTGTGACAGGCCCCGGATACCCCACTGTTGTGTGCCCAGCGTCAGGGATATCTCGCCGTTAGCGCCGGTTTCCCAGACCACATTTGGCATCGACGGCAACGCGGCTATACCGGCGGCTAATGTGCTGACTGTTTCCGGCACCGGAACCGGCTGATGTTCAGCCAGTGCGGCCCGC
>NZ_JBEJZY010000639.1:0-217 GCF_040256935.1 Photorhabdus viridis | reverse complement strand
GATATGTTCTTTAACAGGGCGGGAAAAAGTGGCGAAGAAAAAGGCTGCTAAATCAGGGGGAAAGGTCCGCTCAACCGTATGATGGCGTCGGGATAGTCCCTAAGATCCCATTGGATTAGCAGGGGGTCTGAACCTGTATGCGTACGTGCCGAATCCGGTGTCGTGGATTGATCCGCTGGGTCTTGCTGGCTGTCCAGCAGTTAAAGACTCGTTTGAA
>NZ_JBEJZY010000638.1:0-217 GCF_040256935.1 Photorhabdus viridis | reverse complement strand
ATGTTCTTTAACAGGGCGGGAAAAAGTGGCGAAGAAAAAGGCTGCTAAATCAGGGGGAAAGGTCCGCTCAACTGTATGATGGCGTCGGGATAGTGCCTAAGACCCGATAGGGTTAGCGGGCGGATTGAACCTGTATCAGTATGCCCCCAATCCGATGACTTGGATTGACCCTTGGGGATTAAATAAAACACCAGCTCAATTACCAGATAAAATAATC
>NZ_JBEJZY010000637.1:0-217 GCF_040256935.1 Photorhabdus viridis | reverse complement strand
CTTCGGGGAAAGATATTTATTTAAGCGCAGCAAAAGATATTGATTTGAGCTCCGCAGAATTAACCTATCAAGATCATATCCTGCCTCTAGACTCAACAGAGCTCAACAGCAGGATCACAGCAAAGAATAATATCAGTATAATCAGTGGCAGAGATATTAACGGGAAAGCCGTTCAGATACAGGCTAACGGTAATACATTATTATCCGCCGGAAGAAA
>NZ_JBEJZY010000636.1:0-218 GCF_040256935.1 Photorhabdus viridis | reverse complement strand
GGGATCCCTGTTGATGACACGATTGCCCGACTTCTCTCACGGATTAATCCGGAACAATTTAATCTTTGTTTTATCAACTGGATGCGTTCGGTTCATCAGGTCACTCAGGGGAATTAGTGGCGATTGATGGTAAAGTTTTACGGGGTGCCTATGCCCCGGGAGAACGCAGTTCGGCGCTCCACCTTGTGAGTGCTTATGCGACAGCCAATAAAATGGTC
>NZ_JBEJZY010000635.1:0-218 GCF_040256935.1 Photorhabdus viridis | reverse complement strand
CGCTTTGCCATGCAAATTAGGGTTGGCGTTAAGTTGCCCGGCCAGTTGTGATTGCGCCGCCTGAATGGCGTTATTCAACACGGCGCCCTGAGTGGCAACGTTAAATTCTTGGTAGGTGTTATGGGATATCCCGGCGTCATTCGGTGTGGCGATATTGACAACCGGGATATTGCCCTGATGTTGTACCTGTGTCTGGCTATTATCCGGCGTTATCCCGG
>NZ_JBEJZY010000634.1:0-218 GCF_040256935.1 Photorhabdus viridis | reverse complement strand
AAACACCCGTCCCAACAGCCGCTTCCGGCGCAATGGCATCTGCAACAAAAATGCCCACGTTATTCAGGCACAACGCCGGATTAGTTTTACACCCTTCAAGCGCAATACGCCTGCTGCCACTGCGGTCACGGTTATCGCGGCATCACGTCGCGCAATAACACGTTCTGCCGCCGATTTATCCCCTTTCTCTGCCGCTAAGATATCTTTTTGATTATCAA
>NZ_JBEJZY010000633.1:0-218 GCF_040256935.1 Photorhabdus viridis | reverse complement strand
ATAAAATTCTCAATATTTCCTATGGAAAGATGACCGTTTTATCACCAAAACCAGATTAACTTAAGAAAAGAGAAAGTCCGATGGATCAACGCAACAACCGAGTGGTCAGGGTCACGAGTTATCTTTTAATTTACCTGACCGCCGTTTATCCCCTTCATCCGGCTATGGCCGCCGGGATAACGCCGGATAATAGCCAGACACAGGTACAACATCAGGGC
>NZ_JBEJZY010000632.1:0-219 GCF_040256935.1 Photorhabdus viridis | reverse complement strand
TTATTATGACTGACTCTTGAATATTTATTGGGTTTTATTTCCGTTCAACCCTGAATGCCGTCTCCTGCCAGCGATTGCAAAGGGTGTCGGACTCTTTAGATGCCGGATGCCACAGGCGCCGCGATGGAAACCGCTAAAACAAACCATGACCTTATGGGCCTCGGTATACAGCTATGGGCAGCATCGTACCCGAAGCGACCGGGAAGCCAGTGGGAGAAA
>NZ_JBEJZY010000631.1:0-220 GCF_040256935.1 Photorhabdus viridis | reverse complement strand
GTTGATATGTTCTTTAACAGGGCGGGAAAAAGTGGCGAAGAAAAAGGCTGCTAAATCAGGGGGAAAGGTCCGCTCAACTGTATGATGGCGTCGGGATAGTGCCTAAGACCCCATAGGGTTAGCGGGCGGATTGAACCTGTATCAGTATGCCCCCAATCCGATGACTTGGATTGACCCTTGGGGATTAAATAAAACACCAGCTCAATTACCAGATAAAATA
>NZ_JBEJZY010000630.1:0-220 GCF_040256935.1 Photorhabdus viridis | reverse complement strand
TTCGGTCAGTTGTGTATAGGCCATAGTGCATTTTCCTTTGGCGAGAAAGATGCCTACTATAGCAACTGACCGCCCTTCTGAAAAATTGCACTTATTAGTCGAATCCGCCCTTTTTATTTAAATCTATGCCTTAAACCATTAAAAGCGCGTAAAATTTTGCAGACTTTTAGTCAACCAGTCTATTTAAAAACACCGCCAAACAATCAAATCACGCTTGAAA
>NZ_JBEJZY010000629.1:0-220 GCF_040256935.1 Photorhabdus viridis | reverse complement strand
CGAGTTGATATGTTCTTTAACAGGGCGGGAAAAAGTGGCGAAGAAAAAGGCTGCTAAATCAGGGGGAAAGGTCCGCTCAACTGTATGATGGCGTCGGGATAGTGCCTAAGACCCGATAGGATTAGCAGGGGGATTAAACTTATATACTTACGCGCCTAACCCAATGAGTTGGATCGATCCGTGGGGGTTATCAACAGGTCGTACAGGTAAACAAGCAAGA
>NZ_JBEJZY010000628.1:0-221 GCF_040256935.1 Photorhabdus viridis | reverse complement strand
GGATGTTACGACGACTGTCAGAACAGTCCCCGAGGTATGAGGAGGTACTGATGACAATAGCGCAGAAACTGGAGCAGAAGGGGCACCAGAAAGGGTTTATTGAAGGGCGTCAGGAAGGACTCCAAGAAGGATTGAATAAAGGCGAAAAACGGGGGATCCTGAAAATCGCGTGTGCGATGATCGACATGGGTATCGACCGTGAAACGATAATGAAAACGACC
>NZ_JBEJZY010000627.1:0-221 GCF_040256935.1 Photorhabdus viridis | reverse complement strand
CTGGCCGAACAATCGGTTGAATGAGCTGTTGCCCTGGCCTGAGAATCCCTTCCGTTAACATCCCATTTTGTGGTTATCTGACAACGCAAGGTGAGTTCACCGGAACATTACCGTTATCATTACGATGTCATGGGGAAATTGTTGACGGTAGAATCCCCGGACAACACCCTGCATTTTGAATACGACGACCAGGACCGGATAGTGCGGGAAATCCAGCCATA
>NZ_JBEJZY010000626.1:0-221 GCF_040256935.1 Photorhabdus viridis | reverse complement strand
ACGGCACGGTTAACCCGCTTGCCGGAGAAGGTGCTAAACCGCAATTAGCCATTGATACCAAAGCGCTGGGCGGCATGTATGCCAATAAAATCCGGCTGGTGGCTACTGAGGTTACAAAACGTCTATTTACAACCGGGTAAAAATATCGCTCTGATAGCAAATAATAATGTGACCGTAGAAAACCATGCGGACACCTATAATTTTGCAAAATCAAAGACAGA
>NZ_JBEJZY010000625.1:0-221 GCF_040256935.1 Photorhabdus viridis | reverse complement strand
CCTCGACCTGTTGCCAGTGAATGCCGCGGATGAGCCAGTCAAACTGGGCGGGCGTCATCACCCAGCTGCGTTCGCCCTGCTTCGGCCAGACAAAATGGGCCCGGTGCAGACCTGTCTCTTGATCAGATCTCCAAATCAACTGATTTAGCCAGCAAATAGCCGTCTATCAGGGTTTGCAGCCGAAACCAGCCTTCCCAAAGTCGTTCCCATCCGACTCGACC
>NZ_JBEJZY010000624.1:0-222 GCF_040256935.1 Photorhabdus viridis | reverse complement strand
GCTGCAACATGAACGTTACCTGAATCGACAGACCCAACTGCGAGGGTTGACGACATCCGCCACGCTGTTGCCGGGTCAGGAGTTGAAAGTCAGGGGAGAGGCGCCGGAAGCCTTCCGTAAAGGGGCGGTGATAACCGCTATTCACAGCAGTGCGCGCCGGGATCGCAGTTTTGAAATGGCGTTTACTGCCATTCCCTACTCTGAAACCGTGTGCTTCCGACC
>NZ_JBEJZY010000623.1:0-222 GCF_040256935.1 Photorhabdus viridis | reverse complement strand
GGGGAACTGCATTGAAAAGCGGGACGGGGAAGAAACGGTTACCCGCTACACCTATGATGCGGTTCAGAGACTGACCGCGCTGGATACTCCGGCAGGCACCACCCGTTATCAGTAAACGTCCGGTGAACTCACCTTGCTCCTCTCATTCGGTTCATGCACGCTAGGTTTTTGTCTTAACCTTGTGAGGAACCATGAGCCGTAGCCGATATACCCCGGAGCAAA
>NZ_JBEJZY010000622.1:0-222 GCF_040256935.1 Photorhabdus viridis | reverse complement strand
CTGGCCGAACAATCGGTTGAATGAGCTGTTGCCCTGGCCTGAGAATCCCTTCCGTTAACATCCCATTTTGTGGTTATCTGACAACGCAAGGTGAGTTCACCGGAACATTACGATACAATCCGCAGCCAGTCTGGATCTGGATACCCAGCAGCAGGAGCTGGTCAACACTGACAGCGGTAAAAACGGTGGGATAATAGCGAAAAATGCCTTGGAATTGACGAC
>NZ_JBEJZY010000621.1:0-223 GCF_040256935.1 Photorhabdus viridis | reverse complement strand
GACCCGACGCGGGTTGATCCAGGCATAAAAGGCTTCAACCAGTGCATCTTGCTCTATCATTTTGATAATATTAGCAATACAGTGACGACGAGGAATACCGTGAGTAAAATGCGTGTATTGTTTAAGCCACTCGCTCTGTAACTCACCAAATTCCTGAATCGATTTCCAGCCAGAAGCGCCGCATAATACAGCGGAGAAGGCTAAAAAAATCACATCCATTAAT
>NZ_JBEJZY010000620.1:0-223 GCF_040256935.1 Photorhabdus viridis | reverse complement strand
GCGCTGGCGTTATGACCGGCATCACCGGGTGGCCGTCAGCGACCGGCCCGATAACCATCTGGAACATTTTGACCATGACCGCCACGGGAACCTGACCCGCTGGACCGATGCGCGCGGAGTGGCCTGGCAGGTGGAATACGGCCCGTTTGACCTGCCGGCGGCCCGGCAGGACGGCGAAGGCCATCGCTGGCAGTACCGCTATGATGCCGATACCCTGCAACTG
>NZ_JBEJZY010000619.1:0-223 GCF_040256935.1 Photorhabdus viridis | reverse complement strand
AAATTTGGCTGTCCTGTACCGTTGGGTGTGGTGGGGGAATTGTATATTGGTGGCGCGGGTGTGGCGCGGGGCTATCTGAACCGGCCAGAATTGACTGCTGAACGTTTCCTGGTCGATTCGTTTAACGATAAACCGGGTGCACGGATGTATAAAACAGGAGATTTAGCTCGCTACCTGCCGGATGGCAACTTGGAATTTCTGGGCCGCAACGACCAGCAGGTTA
>NZ_JBEJZY010000618.1:0-223 GCF_040256935.1 Photorhabdus viridis | reverse complement strand
AATAAAGACATCCGGGGAGCCGGTCAGCAGTGCGCCGCTGGGCGGGCCGATACTGTCCACCATGTTCGTGACCGCCGAACTGGCGGCACTGATGACCGTCCCCAGCGCCAGCGTACCCGCCGTGCCGAGCGCAATCACCGCGACGGTGGCTAATCCGCCGGTCCCCACAACGACGGCCGCCGCCACGGCAAATACTGCTGCACTTATCAGGGCGCCGGTAATG
>NZ_JBEJZY010000617.1:0-223 GCF_040256935.1 Photorhabdus viridis | reverse complement strand
TCTAAAACTGGCGATAATAAATTTGTATGGGGCTATAGCTCAGCTGGGAGAGCGCCTGCCTTGCACGCAGGAGGTCAGCGGTTCGATCCCGCTTAGCTCCACCATACTAATTATAGTTCAGAGTATATTGGCGACAGTATGCTGCGAACTATTTTGCTCTTTAACAATCTGGAACAAGCTGAAAATTGAAAGCGTCAATAATCTCCCCGAGGGATTGTTGACC
>NZ_JBEJZY010000616.1:0-223 GCF_040256935.1 Photorhabdus viridis | reverse complement strand
ATAAATCAGTCTATAAATCGTCTCATGATGCAAAGATATCCCTTTATGTTGCTTCAAATAATCAGCCACCTGTTCAGGGCTTAAATCTTTCCAAATTAACCGTTTTATCCATCTTTTTACTTCCGGCGTTATTTTCACGGCTTTCTTAGCAAAATGACGACGCGCCAATACCTTCAAATGAGCCTGTTCAGGGCAGTATGTCTGGACTTCTTGATTTCTCTTC
>NZ_JBEJZY010000615.1:0-223 GCF_040256935.1 Photorhabdus viridis | reverse complement strand
CTACGTGAAAAACATGATCACCGGCGCTGCCCAGATGGACGGCGCGATCCTGGTAGTTGCCGCAACAGACGGTCCAATGCCACAGACGCGTGAGCACATCCTGTTAGGCCGTCAGGTAGGCGTTCCTTACATCATCGTGTTCCTGAACAAATGTGACATGGTAGACGACGAAGAGCTGCTGGAACTGGTTGAGATGGAAGTGCGCGAGCTGCTGTCTCAGTAC
>NZ_JBEJZY010000614.1:0-223 GCF_040256935.1 Photorhabdus viridis | reverse complement strand
AGTTTTACACCCTTCAAGCGCAATACGCCCTGCTGTTGCCATTTCAGCCGAGCCCGCAATCAGTATCTGACCGCCATAAGTCAGAGCATATCCGCCTGCTGCCACTGCGGTCACGGTTATCGCGGCATCACGTCGCGCAATAACGCGTTCTGCCGCCGATTTATCCCCTTTCTCTGCCGCCAGGATATCTTTTTGATTATCAACTGATAACTGATGCAACATA
>NZ_JBEJZY010000613.1:0-223 GCF_040256935.1 Photorhabdus viridis | reverse complement strand
GAAAACGTTATTGAGTGACACGTTAACCGAACTGAGAAAATCGGCGCTGTTACTGTCCGCTCCCGAAGGTATTGCTCAGACGACGGCGAAAAGTCTCCAATTTTCTGCGGGAGACAATGTGATGGCCACCAGTGGGAAAAATACCGATTTTAGCGTGCTGAAAAAATTCACGGTAGCGGCGGGTGAAGCGGTCAGTCTGTTTGCGCAGAAACTGGGGATAAAA
>NZ_JBEJZY010000612.1:0-223 GCF_040256935.1 Photorhabdus viridis | reverse complement strand
CAGTTGCAGGGTATCGGCATCATAGCGGTACTGCCAGCGATGGCCTTCGCCGTCCTGCCGGGCCGCCGGCAGGTCAAACGGGCCGTATTCCACCTGCCAGGCCACTCCGCGTGCATCGGTCCAGCGGGTCAGGTTCCCGTGGCGGTCATGGTCAAAATGTTCCAGATGGTTATCGGGCCGGTCGCTGACGGCCACCCGGTGATGCCGGTCATAACGCCAGCGC
>NZ_JBEJZY010000611.1:0-223 GCF_040256935.1 Photorhabdus viridis | reverse complement strand
TTTCCTGGCTGAATATCAATGGCGACCTGTTGTGAGGGCAGGCGGTTCAGGCGTTCCATGCCTTGTTCAATATCCCGCAGATTGAGTGTTTTGCCAATCATGCCCGGAAAGGCCATTTTGAGTGAACGTGGTGTTTCATCATCAAGGCTGATTGACTCAATTTTGCCTTCATTCACGGTAATCATGAGGGTACCGGAGGATAAATCCTGCGCTCTGAGGTCAG
>NZ_JBEJZY010000610.1:0-223 GCF_040256935.1 Photorhabdus viridis | reverse complement strand
CCTGTACTGAATGTGACTGCGAAGGGGGGACGGAGAAGGCTAGGCCATCCGGGCGACGGTCGTCCCGGTTTAAGCGTGTAGGTGGGCAGGACAGGCAAATCCGTTCTGCTGCAACACTGAGGCGTGATGACGAGCCGCTACGGCGGTGAAGTGGTTGATGCCCGGCTTCCAGGAAAAGCCTCTAAGCATCAGGTGACATTGAATCGTACCCCAAACCGACACA
>NZ_JBEJZY010000609.1:0-223 GCF_040256935.1 Photorhabdus viridis | reverse complement strand
ACGGGCCGAAGCCGTCCGTGACTGGCTATTACAGACCGGCGCGTTGTCGCCCGCCTGCTTCGTCGTACAAGGCGACGGGGCGACGCGACCGATCGCGACAAATACCACCGCGGCTGGGCGTGCCGCTAACCGCAGAGTTGAAATCCGTCTGATACCGAACACGGTCGCCTGTCCGCGACCGCAAACGGTGCCGGGCGTTTCAGCAACAACGTCGCTGATACCG
>NZ_JBEJZY010000608.1:0-223 GCF_040256935.1 Photorhabdus viridis | reverse complement strand
GGCCGTGTCTCAGTCCCAGTGTGGCTGGTCATCCTCTCAGACCAGCTAGGGATCGTCGCCTAGGTAAGCCATTACCCTACCTACTAGCTAATCCCATCTGGGTTCATCCGAGGGCGTGAGGCCCTTTCAGGTCCCCCACTTTGGTCTCGCGACATTATGCGGTATTAGCCACCGTTTCCAGTGGTTATCCCCCGCCCTCGGGCAGATCCCCAGACATTACTCA
>NZ_JBEJZY010000607.1:0-223 GCF_040256935.1 Photorhabdus viridis | reverse complement strand
GTCAATGGTTATCTCACCGGCAAAAAATCTCTATCACTGTTTTGGCTGTGATGCCGGCGGCTCAGTACTGGACTGGGTGATGAAAACCGAAGGCTTAAGCCTGCGCCATGCGGTGGAACGCCTGCGCGGGGAACTGGGCGAAAATCCGGCAATGGCCCCGCTGGTCCAGCCGGATGAACCCGCCGTGCTGGCCGAAGATGAAGCCGGACGGCAGGCGCTGCTC
>NZ_JBEJZY010000606.1:0-223 GCF_040256935.1 Photorhabdus viridis | reverse complement strand
ACGTCAGCAATTACTGGCGGACTTCAATGCCACTGAGCGTGACTTCCCGCAGGCAGCCCTGATCCATGAGTTGTTTGAGCAACAGGCCGCACGCACCCCGGATGCCACCGCTGTGTTATTTGAAGGGCAGTCACTCAGCTATGGTGAGCTGAACCGCTGCGCCAACCAGCTGGCGCATCATTTAATTGCACTGGGCGTACAGCCTGATGACCGGGTCGCTATC
>NZ_JBEJZY010000605.1:0-223 GCF_040256935.1 Photorhabdus viridis | reverse complement strand
TAAACGATCCTGATTCCAACCGCAGTGTATCCAGATCACAAACTGCCCGTAATTTAGCAGGCAAATGTATCTCCAGAAAATCTCTGGCCGTATCGATATGACTTAAAAACTGTTTAAAAACAGCGTCATGTGGCATTGGTGTCTTTTTTTTCTTCATCAGTGAATGGTAGCATACTTTCTTTTATATTGAAGGAATATTAAGCAAGAAACCGAGCTGACTGAG
>NZ_JBEJZY010000604.1:0-223 GCF_040256935.1 Photorhabdus viridis | reverse complement strand
GAATAACTTGCCCTGCGTGCGGCGCGTTTCACGATGCAGGTCATCGCGCTCAAATTCAGTGATGAGTGTCTGTTCATGCCGGATCGCACTCAGGTGACCAGAGCCGTAGTAAAGCCAGCTTAAGGCGCCGCCCTGTGGCAGCGTGAGAGCGGTCAGGTTATCCAGTTCGTCATAACTGAACTGGAGGCAATCGTCGCCGTTCTGCTCGCGAATGACGCGCCCC
>NZ_JBEJZY010000603.1:0-223 GCF_040256935.1 Photorhabdus viridis | reverse complement strand
GACCAGCCGGACAGCCCGAAGCCGGTCTGAACGCGCTGCGTTGCCGGACAATCTTAATGTTAGCCGGTTCCCGGTGAGCATGTGGGGTGCAGTGAAAGGCAGACTGCGCGCATCCCTGCGCACAGACTGCCTGCCCACCTTCTGAGTGCCGGCGGTAAATGGTGGCCGCCCGGCCCTCAACTCAAGTGTTCTCTGTCAACACGGTTGCCGGTCAACCCCCATT
>NZ_JBEJZY010000602.1:0-223 GCF_040256935.1 Photorhabdus viridis | reverse complement strand
ACCTTCATCCTTATCACCGTTTTACAGCATTTAATATATCCCATTGCCCATTGTCAGGATTAAAGATCTAGATATTGATCACATTTAACACTATCTATTCAGACGGGAAATCAATACCACATTAGAATAGTTTAATAATGTCATTATCAAATTGTTAATTATTGTCTATGGGAAAATTACCGTTTTATCACCGCAGCCTGACCGGGCTTATCCTGCTGGCAAT
>NZ_JBEJZY010000601.1:0-223 GCF_040256935.1 Photorhabdus viridis | reverse complement strand
CCTGGAGAAAAAAGGCATTGCCCACTGGCGCAGGGTGTTGACACCGTGGTTAGCGGAGTACAGTGAGGTGGTGTTGCTGCGCGGGTTGATGTTCAGTCTGCCGCTGAAAGCGACCCCGGATGCAGGACCGCAAAACTGGTTGCCCGATACCGCCTGGCAGGGGGTGTTGGCTGACAGCCGGCACCGGCACGGCAGACGAGTCGGACGTATCCAGCGGCGCAAC
>NZ_JBEJZY010000600.1:0-223 GCF_040256935.1 Photorhabdus viridis | reverse complement strand
TGTCATAATCATTTGAAAACGCAAATACAGAGGAGATTAACACTTTGATATAAAAGGTGGATTAAACTCAATAAACATATTTTTCAAATGGACAATGAATTGTATTTAATCTAAGTCCATTAATTATTAATAGAAAGTTGAAAGGAAATCAGCGGGAAAAAGAATATTATCCGAATAGATTGAGATTAATGTGTTTTCTCACTATTATTTTACGAAGCCAATC
>NZ_JBEJZY010000599.1:0-223 GCF_040256935.1 Photorhabdus viridis | reverse complement strand
AATCGTGACCATTCACCATTACGGCAAGTGTCCGCAGGCCCTGCAAGAAGCCCGTGGCGGATCAGGAACTTATCTGCATAATGAATTCAGTTTTATTTCCGGCTATCAGGACTGGCGAGCGCTGTATCGCTACAAACCGCTGGCGGATGGTGATGAAGTGGCAACCGTGGTTGGCCCGGCCGGGGAAGAGATTTATGTCAATGAAGACGGTTGTATCCGCGTT
>NZ_JBEJZY010000598.1:0-223 GCF_040256935.1 Photorhabdus viridis | reverse complement strand
TCGGTGAAGTTCCGGGTGGTTTTCAACGGCGTTGAACAACGTCAGGTCAGTGGCATTATCGCACAGGCTGTACTGGGTGATACCCATACTCACCGCACGATTTATTATCTCGCCGTCCGGCCTGCGCTCTGGCGGATGAGCCTGAATCAGGACAGCCGGATTTATCATCGGCAAAGCGTCCCGGAAATCCTAAAAAGCTTGCTGAAAAAACACTATATTCTGG
>NZ_JBEJZY010000597.1:0-223 GCF_040256935.1 Photorhabdus viridis | reverse complement strand
CAGTATTTCAACCAGCGCGGACTGGGTCAGCAGAACCACCGGCGCTGCATCACTGAGCATATAGGCCAGCCGTTCGGCCGGATAAGCCGGGTCAAGCGGCAGATAGGCGCCACCGGCCTTAAGGATGGCCAATAATCCCACCACCATCTCCAGACTGCGCCCGGCGCAGATGGCAACCCGGTCATCCGGTTGTACGCCGAGGGTCAGCAGATGATGAGCCAGC
>NZ_JBEJZY010000596.1:0-223 GCF_040256935.1 Photorhabdus viridis | reverse complement strand
TGTGGTGTTCCGCCTGCGCCACCCGCACCCGGAACGGGAGTTCTGCGTCCAGTACCGGGAAACCGATTTTGACTTTCTGCACCGGCTGACCGCCGAAGAAGGCCTGTTTTATTTCTTTGAATTCACCGGCAACAAGAACACCCTGGTGTTCGCCGACGTCGCGGGCGCCCTCGCCACAGGCCCGGTCCTGCCCTATCACCCGGGTGAGGCGACCCAGGCACAA
>NZ_JBEJZY010000595.1:0-223 GCF_040256935.1 Photorhabdus viridis | reverse complement strand
CACATACGCCAAATGACGGGAGGTCAACCCAGGGACCTGCGGATTACTGTCTGCCTGATCAGGCAAAATATGAAGGTCCAGTACCGTCAGTCCGGCCAGCGCTTCCCTGCCCAGTACCGCACATCCGGCCTCATCCGCCAATATCACTGACGGTGCGGCATCATTCAGAATATGCACCAGACGTTCACACGGATAGACCGGGTCCAGCGGCACATAGGCACCA
>NZ_JBEJZY010000594.1:0-223 GCF_040256935.1 Photorhabdus viridis | reverse complement strand
GATGTATTCAGCGCGGTCAAAGTAGCTGCCGATGTCTTTAATCGCCGCCACCTCTTCCATGGTTTTTTTACCGAAAAAGGCTGGTCCGACCGCGCCAATAAAGGGCATATGCGCCGCGGCTGATACTTTGGCGATATGACGCAACAGGGCAATATCCTGCGAGCTGGCATCAAATTCGTAATTGGCAATCACCGAGCCGATAGGCTCCCCGCCCGGCATATCG
>NZ_JBEJZY010000593.1:0-223 GCF_040256935.1 Photorhabdus viridis | reverse complement strand
CACATACGCCAAATGACGGGAGGTCAACCCAGGGACCTGCGGATTACTGTCTGCCTGATCAGGCAAAATATGAAGGTCCAGTACCGTCAGTCCGGCCAGCGCTTCCCTGCCTAGTACCGCACATCCGGCCTCATCCGCCAATATCACTGACGGTGCGGCATCATTCAGAATATGCACCAGACGTTCACACGGATAGACCGGGTCCAGCGGCACATAGGCACCA
>NZ_JBEJZY010000592.1:0-223 GCF_040256935.1 Photorhabdus viridis | reverse complement strand
TAACTCACCCTCACGGGATATCGGCAGGATGGCCGGCAGGACCGTGTCCGCCTGACCAGACCCGCCCTGCATGACCTCAGCAAACGCCAGCAAAGTGGGGAATTTAAACAGGGTCGCCAGCGACAGTTCAACCCCGAAAGCCGCGACCCGGTTCATCACCCGCACCGCCAGTAACGAATGCCCCCCCAACGCAAAGAAATTGTCATACCGGCTGATTTGCTCA
>NZ_JBEJZY010000591.1:0-223 GCF_040256935.1 Photorhabdus viridis | reverse complement strand
CCGGCGACTGGCAGAACAGTCCCCGAAGTATGAGGAGGTACTGATGACAATAGCGCAAAGATTGGAACATAAAGCACGTCAGGAAGGGCGTCAGGAAGGGCGTCAGGAAGGGCGTCAGGAAGGACGTCAGGAAGGACGTCAGGAAGGATTGCAGGAAGGCGAAAAACGGGGAATTCTGAAAGTCGCGTGGGCGATGATGGACATGGGTATCGATCGTGAAACG
>NZ_JBEJZY010000590.1:0-223 GCF_040256935.1 Photorhabdus viridis | reverse complement strand
GGCCGTGTCTCAGTCCCAGTGTGGCTGGTCATCCTCTCAGACCAGCTAGGGATCGTCGCCTAGGTAAGCCATTACCCTACCTACTAGCTAATCCCATCTGGGTTCATCCGAAGGCGTGAGGCCCTTTCAGGTCCCCCACTTTGGTCTCGCGACATTATGCGGTATTAGCCACCGTTTCCAGTGGTTATCCCCCGCCCTCGGGCAGATCCCCAGACATTACTCA
>NZ_JBEJZY010000589.1:0-223 GCF_040256935.1 Photorhabdus viridis | reverse complement strand
CTGACCTTGCAGCTCAGAGCGTCCGTTGCCGGTGACTTCATTGATAATCAGTTCCGCCGCTTTGCCATGCAGATTAGGGTTGGCGTTAAGTTGCCCGGCCAGTTGTGATTGAGCCGTTTGGGTAGCGTTATTGAGTATGGCGCCTTGAGTGGCAACGTTAAACGCTTGGTAGGTATTATGGGATATCCCGGCGTCATTCGGTGTGGCGATATTGACAACCGGG
>NZ_JBEJZY010000588.1:0-223 GCF_040256935.1 Photorhabdus viridis | reverse complement strand
GGTCGCCATTGAGCTGACAAAATCGGCACAGCAATGGACCGGGACGCTCCACGATACCCGCTTGCGTGACGCGGCGGATTTTTATCTTTCTGTCCGTTCCTCCGTTCCCGCACACCAGTTGCAAACCCGGTTTCCGCTGTTGTGTAAAGCCGGGGCGCCGGATGAGGTTAACCAGATGATTAACCGGGCGCTGACCGGGATCCCGCTGGTGGCGATGAATCAT
>NZ_JBEJZY010000587.1:0-223 GCF_040256935.1 Photorhabdus viridis | reverse complement strand
AATGGTTAATGATCTTCGATTAAATGCGATTAATTTCCCTTTGAAAATGCTCATTTATTGCGTTAAATCCGCTTTGATATAAGATTTTAATACGGCGGTATTCGCGTTTTTAAATTATTATAACAGGTTAGGTAAATGTAAAATAAGTGGAATATGGAATCATTGATGAATAAATTAAACAAGGCAGAGTAAATAAAGTGAATTCTGCTATGCGTTTTATTAT
>NZ_JBEJZY010000586.1:0-223 GCF_040256935.1 Photorhabdus viridis | reverse complement strand
GGTAATCCCGGACGATGAAATCCTGACGCATAAACGGGTCGCGCTATTGGAAATGGTGCAAAAGCATATCCGGCAGCGAGATATGGCGGAGCTGCTGCAAGAGTTGGTCATACTGCTGACGTATGATTACTATACGGATGAGCAGTTAAAAAGCGTGCTAAACTACTTATTACAAGCGGGAGATACCGCCGATCCAGAGGGTTTTATCCGGCGACTGGCAGAA
>NZ_JBEJZY010000585.1:0-223 GCF_040256935.1 Photorhabdus viridis | reverse complement strand
GTCAGTTGCTGATGCTGACTGACCATTGTACCGCCGGTGTTATCGACTGTTCCTGATGATGTCACTTTGAGTTGTTGATTAGCGGCTACGATCCCCTGATGGTTATCAATGGCGCCTGCGGTCATGGTCAGGGTTCCCAGGCTTGAGATCCCCTGTTCAGGTTGACTGTTGCTGTTGGTTATTTTGCCCTCTAGCCCATCCAGGATCAGGTTTTTATCTGCAT
>NZ_JBEJZY010000584.1:0-223 GCF_040256935.1 Photorhabdus viridis | reverse complement strand
CGACATGCTGGCTGACGTGGATGAGCCGACGCTGCCGTTTGGCCTGACCGAGGTGCATCGTGATGGCTCGCAGGTCACACAATCGCACCGGATGTTATCGCCGGCGTTAAACGATCGCCTTCGTCAGCAGGCGAAACGTCTGGGCGTCAGTGTGGCAACATTGTGCCATCTGGCCTGGGCGCAGGTGTTGTCGCAGACCAGCGGTCAGGAAAAAGTGGTGTTC
>NZ_JBEJZY010000583.1:0-223 GCF_040256935.1 Photorhabdus viridis | reverse complement strand
GGCGTTTGCTGAGGTCATGCAGGGCGGGTCTGGTCAGGCGGACACGGTCCTGCCGGCCATCCTGCCGATATCCCGTGAGGGTGAGTTACCGTTGTCATTCGCTCAACAGCGTCTGTGGTTCCTGGCGCAGTTTGAGGGGGTCAGTGAGACTTATCATATTCCGATGGCCCTGCATGTGTGCGGTCAGCTGGATATCGAGGCCTGGCAGCAGGCGCTGGATAGC
>NZ_JBEJZY010000582.1:0-223 GCF_040256935.1 Photorhabdus viridis | reverse complement strand
TATGAAATGGAGCCTGGCTAAAGACCATTTTATTCATGAAGTTATTGCTTATTCTGAAGATATCACCGCAAAGATAAATACCGGGGAGCTTTCAATCTCTGAGGCAATAGCGTCATTGGATGAAGAAATGCGATCGTTAGAAAAACAGGATGCAATGCTTTCTCAAAAGAGAGTAAGGCAAGTTATCGTTGTAAAGAAAAAAACGCCAGATGAGAATACTAAA
>NZ_JBEJZY010000581.1:0-223 GCF_040256935.1 Photorhabdus viridis | reverse complement strand
CGTCTGGCCCATCACCCTAAACCGGCCGGGGTGATATTGGGCGCCGATGAAACCGGTGAGATCACCCTGACATTCACTGAAACCGAGAAAACCGAGAGCCCGTCATGAACACCACCACCCCGGCGATCATCTTTGATCACAGCCGTTACAAACTGAAAGTCTGGAAAAATACCGCGCCGCTGGATGTGGTGGCGTTTAGCGGGCAGGAAGGCTTAAGCCAGCC
>NZ_JBEJZY010000580.1:0-223 GCF_040256935.1 Photorhabdus viridis | reverse complement strand
GGCAGAGACGCAACAGGTTACCGTCCTGCTGGCGTTGCCGCACATGTATGCCAATGGCGGCAATTGCCTTAAACCCGGTGAACAGGCTGACCGCCCGGTACGTTACCGACAAGAGTGGGTGCCGGTACAGGATGAATTCAGTGACCGCAGTGAGTCGATGGCGGCGGCCCGTTATGCCGTCTCGCTGCGCGTTGACGGGATGGAAAACAGCCAGTATCTCACC
>NZ_JBEJZY010000579.1:0-223 GCF_040256935.1 Photorhabdus viridis | reverse complement strand
GACAGCCTGAAAAGGACTGTTCCGGCCCCCTAAAAATCAGGCCGTCGTACCGTACTGCCCCTTCATCAACGAACCCGAAAGCCAGAAAGGAAAGTGTGAATATGACGGGTGAAAGTCTGGCTCAAATGAAGGCAAGTCAGGGTCAAGTCTGCCCCAAGTCGGGGTCAAGTCTGGTTCGCCAAAACCGGCGGCAAGCCGCAGTAGCACAGGGCTGAATGACTCG
>NZ_JBEJZY010000578.1:0-223 GCF_040256935.1 Photorhabdus viridis | reverse complement strand
CGGTCGTTCTTTGACATTAACTTCCGAGACAGTTTTAATGTCATAAGGAAGGGCGGTATTGATGTTGATACTGTCTTTGAAATCAGCAACAATGCTACCCTTTGCGATAATGCTTGCCGGCTCAATGACATCGTCCTCGTCATTCAAGGTCTGAGTTTCGCCTGATTTTTCGTAAGGATAGACTGTCGGGACGGGTTCAAGTTTAAGATCATAAATAATAAAA
>NZ_JBEJZY010000577.1:0-223 GCF_040256935.1 Photorhabdus viridis | reverse complement strand
CGACATGCTGGCTGACGTGGATGAGCCGACGCTGCCGTTTGGCCTGACCGAGGTGCATCGTGATGGCTCGCAGGTCACACAATCGCACCGGATGTTATCGCCGGCGTTAAATGATCGCCTTCGTCAGCAGGCGAAACGTCTGGGCGTCAGTGTGGCAACATTGTGCCATCTGGCCTGGGCGCAGGTGTTGTCGCAGACCAGCGGTCAGGAAAAAGTGGTGTTC
>NZ_JBEJZY010000576.1:0-223 GCF_040256935.1 Photorhabdus viridis | reverse complement strand
TCTATCACCGCTCCAAGCTTCAAGCTTTTCGTGGTAGCTAGGTCTCATGGTTATTAGGCTATTAACACCATGAATTGAACATCGTTTCATTCCCTTAAATAACGCACGTTTAGTCTTATAGCCATACTTTTCAATCAACATTGCTATCCAAGCAGCATATTGCTGTTTACCTTTTTCGAGATCAAAAAAAGCCACACGTTCATCAAGAGAAGTTAATGTTCGA
>NZ_JBEJZY010000575.1:0-223 GCF_040256935.1 Photorhabdus viridis | reverse complement strand
CTCACTCGCCAGAAAGGTCTGCTGAAAAATGGTCTGCGCGACTGGCAATTATTGGCAGAGCAGCCCGCGACGCTGGGCGATAACCTGCGGCAAGGCACGGCGTTGCTCTCCCGTTATCGGCCCAAAAAGGGGCAGCAGGTTTATCAATATCAGGCGGTATTCCTGCTGGATGAGAAAAAAACGCTGATTTTCACCCTGTCATCCCAACAGGCGTTCACTGATG
>NZ_JBEJZY010000574.1:0-223 GCF_040256935.1 Photorhabdus viridis | reverse complement strand
CGCACTCATTGCGCCCACCCCGGCAGCCGCGTGATCAGATACTGCCCCAACCCCCACCAGACACCGGTCAGCACGATTATCGTCGTGATCAGCGGACCGCCAATGGAACGTTGCCAGGCAAAAGACGGTAAGATTCTGACCAGCCCAGGCGAGGGCTGAAAACTGTCGAAAGGTAAGATGTGTTGACTTAAGCGGGTGATCAGTTGTTCACGTATCAATGACG
>NZ_JBEJZY010000573.1:0-223 GCF_040256935.1 Photorhabdus viridis | reverse complement strand
CCACACTACCATCGGCGCTACGGCGTTTCACTGCTGAGTTCGGCATGGGGTCAGGTGGGACCACCGCGCTATCGCCGCCAGGCAAATTCATTTCATCCCGACCGTTATGTGTCTGCTCCACACACAACCATCCAGATCAATCTGTTCAACAAGCTAAAAATTCTCTCTCTTCTCTCGCACCAAAACACCTTCGGTGTTGTAAGGTTAAGCCGCTCGGTTCATT
>NZ_JBEJZY010000572.1:0-223 GCF_040256935.1 Photorhabdus viridis | reverse complement strand
ATTCCGGCTGTTCAGCACTTTCCCTAAACGGGTAAAGTTAAAGAACCGGTCACCCAGCGTGACCAGTCGCCGGTCACAATGCAACATCGCACGGGCAAATGAGCTGTTGGCCTTAAGCGGTTTTTCCAGCGCTTCATTCGCCTTATCGTAAGCCTCGACCAGTTTCCCGCTCAATGACGACACAACGCCCATAAATTTTTCAATGTTTGCCGGTTTCACATCC
>NZ_JBEJZY010000571.1:0-223 GCF_040256935.1 Photorhabdus viridis | reverse complement strand
ACGGATTAATCCGGAACAATTTAATCTTTGTTTTATCAACTGGATGCGTTCGGTTCATCAGGTCACTCAGGGGGAATTAGTGGCGATTGATGGTAAAGTTTTACGGGGTGCTTATGCCCCGGGAGAACGCAGTTCGGCGCTCCACCTTGTGAGTGCTTATGCGACAGCCAATAAAATGGTCATCGGCCAGGTTAAAACTCAGAAAAAATCCAATGAAATTACC
>NZ_JBEJZY010000570.1:0-223 GCF_040256935.1 Photorhabdus viridis | reverse complement strand
GGTTTCAGTGTCGCCTGTCCCACATCAAACAGGGCCGGGCTATTCAGGCTGATCGTCTGGGGTAACGGGGGCGTCACCGGTTTTTTTTCCTGATGTTCAGGGTGATAGCCCGCAATCGCCGCCTGTAACGGCAGACGTAATCGCGCCCCCTGATACAGCCCTAATCCCAGACGCCACGGCACTCCATGCCGGTCATACTCTTCAAGACGACCGGCATCGTCCC
>NZ_JBEJZY010000569.1:0-223 GCF_040256935.1 Photorhabdus viridis | reverse complement strand
GCTGCGTTTTAACCCGCGTTTCCTGAACGCGGTCAATCAGCTCAGTCAGTTATCGGATGTGCTGTTTGCAGACGGCAGTCAGGGGCTGCGGTTTGAACTGCGTGCGCGAGCGGCGCGGGATGTGGTGGAAACCGACCTGACGATAGACGGGCAGACACTGCGTTACTTCAACCAGATGGAAAGCTGGCAGCGTTTTCGCTGGCCGGGAGAGACCTATAAACCG
>NZ_JBEJZY010000568.1:0-223 GCF_040256935.1 Photorhabdus viridis | reverse complement strand
TTAATAGGGGTGACTGCGTACCTTTTGTATAATGGGTCAGCGACTTATATTCTGTAGCAAGGTTAACCGTTTAGGGGAGCCGCAGGGAAACCGAGTCTTAACTGGGCGCATAAGTTGCAGGGTATAGACCCGAAACCCGGTGATCTAGCCATGGGCAGGTTGAAGGTTGGGTAACACTAACTGGAGGACCGAACCGACTAATGTTGAAAAATTAGCGGATGAC
>NZ_JBEJZY010000567.1:0-223 GCF_040256935.1 Photorhabdus viridis | reverse complement strand
GGTTATCGCGGCATCACGTCGCGCAATAACGCGTTCTGCCGCCGATTTATCCCCTTTCTCTGCCGCCAGGATATCTTTTTGATTATCAACTGATAACTGATGCAACATATGCTCAGTCATGTTGTTACGATAGACAAGTTCTGCACTGTTCGCCGCACTGTAAGCACCTTCGGGTGTATGGCTAATCAGAGCGCCCGACAATGCCCCGATAAATTTAGCCGTC
>NZ_JBEJZY010000566.1:0-223 GCF_040256935.1 Photorhabdus viridis | reverse complement strand
CCTCATGATTACCGTGAATGAAGGCAAAATTGAGTCAATCAGCCTTGATGATGAAACACCACGTTCACTCAAAATGGTCTTTCCGGGCATGATTGGCAAAACACTCAATCTACGGGATATTGAACAAGGCATGGAACGCCTGAACCGCCTGCCCTCACAACAGGTCGCCATTGATATTCAGCCAGGAAAACAACCCGGTTATTCTGCGGTTATCTTAAAACGA
>NZ_JBEJZY010000565.1:0-223 GCF_040256935.1 Photorhabdus viridis | reverse complement strand
CCTGTACTGAATGTGACTGCGAAGGGGGGACGGAGAAGGCTAGGCCATCCGGGCGACGGTCGTCCCGGTTTAAGCGTGTAGGTGGGCAGGACAGGCAAATCCGTTCTGCTGTAACACTGAGGCGTGATGACGAGCCGCTACGGCGGTGAAGTGGTTGATGCCCGGCTTCCAGGAAAAGCCTCTAAGCATCAGGTGACATTGAATCGTACCCCAAACCGACACA
>NZ_JBEJZY010000564.1:0-223 GCF_040256935.1 Photorhabdus viridis | reverse complement strand
CGTCATTGATACGTGAACAACTGATCACCCGCTTAAGTCAACACATCTTACCTTTCGACAGTTTTCAGCCCTCGCCTGGGCTGGTCAGAATCTTACCGTCTTTTGCCTGGCGACGTTCCATTGGCGGTCCGCTGATCACGACGATAATCGTGCTGACCGGTGTCTGGTGGGGGTTGGGGCAGTATCTGATCACGCGGCTGCCGGGGTGGGCGCAATGAGTGCG
>NZ_JBEJZY010000563.1:0-223 GCF_040256935.1 Photorhabdus viridis | reverse complement strand
GGCGCCTTGAGTGGCAACGTTAAACGCTTGGTAGGTATTATGGGATATCCCGGCGTCATTCGGTGTGGCGATATTGACAACCGGGACACCGCCCTGATGTTGTACCTGTGTGTGGCTATTATCCGGCGTTATCCCGGCGGCCATAGCGGGATGAAGGGGATAAACGGCGGTCAGGTAAATTAAAAGATAACTCGTGGCCCTGACCACTCGGTTGTTGCGTTGA
>NZ_JBEJZY010000562.1:0-223 GCF_040256935.1 Photorhabdus viridis | reverse complement strand
CGGTCGTTCTTTGACATTAACTTCCGAGACAGTTTTAATGTCATAAGGAAGGGCGGTATTGATGTTGATACTGTCTTTGAAATCAGCAACAATGCTACCCTTTGCGATAATACTTGCCGGCTCAATGACATCGTCCTCGTCATTCAAGGTCTGAGTTTCGCCTGATTTTTCGTAAGGATAGACTGTCGGGACGGGTTCAAGTTTAAGATCATAAATAATAAAA
>NZ_JBEJZY010000561.1:0-223 GCF_040256935.1 Photorhabdus viridis | reverse complement strand
CAGCGCGGTCGTTAATGCCGCATCCAGATTAACCGGCACGGTATGCCCGATAAACGACTGCTCCGACGGACGCGGCCGGTCAGTGGGTAAATCCAGCAGCACCGGGGCATCGGCCAGCATGGCCCGCCAATAGTCGGATTGCGCCTCGGTCCGTTCAGCCGACAGCCACTGACGCTGCCAGGCGGCGTAATCCGGGTACTGGATCGTCAACGGCGGCAACGGT
>NZ_JBEJZY010000560.1:0-223 GCF_040256935.1 Photorhabdus viridis | reverse complement strand
ATCAATATCTTTTGCTGCGCTTAAATAAATATCTTTCCCCGAAGAGATATCTGAGCCTTTAGCGGAAATATTATTTCCAGCATGGATTGTCAGTGATTCAAGGGCATTTAACACCCCTGATATTGGTGCGTTATGCCTGTTTTCTGTCTTTGATTTTGCAAAATTATAGGTGTCCGCATGGTTTTCTACGGTCACATTATTATTTGCTATCAGAGCGATATTT
>NZ_JBEJZY010000559.1:0-223 GCF_040256935.1 Photorhabdus viridis | reverse complement strand
CCAACAGGGCATTATGCCGATAGTTCAGCAAACTACTAAAGAGAGGGATCTCTCCCTGCACATTACTGCAACGCTGGGCCAGCGCCAGTGAAGCATGTTCATGTTCCAATAGCCCAGCGAGTCGGGTATGGGCGGCCTGCACGCTGTCCCGTACCGGCGTATCATTGATATCCAGCCGCAGCGGCAAGGTATTGATAAACAGCCCCATGCCATTGTCGGCACT
>NZ_JBEJZY010000558.1:0-223 GCF_040256935.1 Photorhabdus viridis | reverse complement strand
GGGTCTCCCCATGTGAGAGTAGGGAACTGCCAGGCTTTATATTAAGTGAATACCCTCAGCGTAAGCTGGGGGTTTTTGCGTTTTGGGGAATGATTTTATCGGCTGATTGACTTATTTGCCTGCTTCGTCTGCTTCTCATTTTCTTTAAGAAACCAGGATAAAATCTCACATTTTTAGAACGAGTATTTTATTTAAAAATAAATCACATTTAATCTTAAAAACA
>NZ_JBEJZY010000557.1:0-223 GCF_040256935.1 Photorhabdus viridis | reverse complement strand
GGTCTCATCAGCCAATATGATTGAGGGAGCCGCATCATTCAGGATATGCGCCAGACGTTCCCCCGGATACGCCGGGTCCAGCGGCACATAGGCGCCACCGGCTTTCAGCACTGCCAATAACCCTACTACCCGCGCCGGTGAGCTTGCCATGCAGACGGCCACCCGCTGATCCGGCGCGATTCCCAGTGCAATCAGTTGATGGGCCAGCCGGTTAGCATCGGCA
>NZ_JBEJZY010000556.1:0-223 GCF_040256935.1 Photorhabdus viridis | reverse complement strand
TTTTACTTTTCTCTTCAATTTGACATTGTTGAGTCATGGAACTCTCCAGATAGCTTTTGGAAAAATGGAGTATTTTCTTTCTATTTAGAAGGAAATAAATTATTTGACCTTGTTGATGTTTTCGAATTAAGAACAACAATTGGCTTTTACTCAAATATGAAAATAGATGAGTTGGCATGTAATGATATTCCCTTTGATCCTATTACCTTATACAGAAATGCAG
>NZ_JBEJZY010000555.1:0-223 GCF_040256935.1 Photorhabdus viridis | reverse complement strand
GACCGTGGTATCGCCTGCGTGAAGAGACGTCGCCCCGGTTGGTGAATATGTACGGTATCACGGAGACGACGGTTCATGTGACTTATCGGGCGCTTAATCATGATGATGTGGAGCAGATAAGCAGCCCTATCGGTACGCGTATCCCGGATTTAACGCTCTATCTGTTGGATAAATACGGCCAGCCAGTGCCGTTGGGGACGGTAGGTGAATTGTATGTTGGTGG
>NZ_JBEJZY010000554.1:0-223 GCF_040256935.1 Photorhabdus viridis | reverse complement strand
AGTGCCGACAATGGCATGGGGCTGTTTATCAATACCTTGCCGCTGCGGCTGGATATCAATGATACGCCGGTACGGGACAGCGTGCAGGCCGCCCATACCCGACTCGCTGGGTTATTGGAACATGAACATGCTTCACTGGCGCTGGCCCAGCGTTGCAGTAATGTGCAGGGAGAGATCCCTCTCTTTAGTAGTTTGCTGAACTATCGGCATAATGCCCTGTTGG
>NZ_JBEJZY010000553.1:0-223 GCF_040256935.1 Photorhabdus viridis | reverse complement strand
AAGATGACCGACATATTATTGCTCAAATCCGCGGCGATAAAAAACTGACGATGGCGGCAAATGGGATCCTCACCACTGTGGGCGCTCAATTGACTTCTGATGGCGATGTCATCCTCTCCTCCGGCGGTAATATGCGTTTCGAATCGGTGCAAAATCACATCTACCGGGAAAACGGCAGGGAATTCACCGAATCAGTGACTCAGCAGGGCACTGAATTAACCAG
>NZ_JBEJZY010000552.1:0-223 GCF_040256935.1 Photorhabdus viridis | reverse complement strand
AAGATGCAAACGGCAGCGAGGAAGTGTTTATTCATGCTCAACGGGATATGAATACCCAGGTTCTCAGGGATAAAACCACACAGATAAACCATGACCAGAAAACAGAAGTGGCGCATAACCGGACCACCATTATTAAAAACGATGATGATGAAGCCGTGCAGGGCTTCCAGACGCTGGAAGTCAGTCAAAATCAAACGGTGACCATTAAAGGTCAGCAGGCCAT
>NZ_JBEJZY010000551.1:0-223 GCF_040256935.1 Photorhabdus viridis | reverse complement strand
ACTTAAGAAAAGAGAAAGTCCGATGGATCAACGCAACAACCGAGTGGTCAGGGCCACGAGTTATCTTTTAATTTACCTGACCGCCGTTTATCCCCTTCATCCCGCTATGGCAGCCGGGATAACGCCGGATAATAGCCAGACACAGGTACAACATCAGGGCGGTGTCCCGGTTGTCAATATCGCCACACCGAATGACGCCGGGATATCCCATAATACCTACCAA
>NZ_JBEJZY010000550.1:0-223 GCF_040256935.1 Photorhabdus viridis | reverse complement strand
TATGCCGTGCCCCATTTTCAGGTGGAAGGGCTCGACGTCAATCTGTCTCTGGTTTCCCAGATGCCGAAAGCCAAGGGGTAACGCCATGAAAATTGATCGTCCGCTCTGGGTGACGGGGACCATCCTGTCGCCCCAACAGTTTCAGCAACAGGCCCGCTGGGAGGCGTATGCCCGTGAATGCGTTGCCCGACTGGGGGGACTGCCTCCCTGGGGCGTGCTGACC
>NZ_JBEJZY010000549.1:0-223 GCF_040256935.1 Photorhabdus viridis | reverse complement strand
CTTGAGCAAATACGCCACTAACTCGTGCTGAGAGTTCTTAATCAGTATTCAATGATTCATGTTAAAAGAGGATCTTACGGTGACTGTCAGAACAGTCACCGAAGTGCGAGTGTCGACCGTGAAACAGTGATGAAAATCACCGGACTGAGCTTGAACAAATGTCTGACAAACTTACTATTGATACGTTATCGGCATAAAAATGCTTGAGTCAATGCACGAAACG
>NZ_JBEJZY010000548.1:0-223 GCF_040256935.1 Photorhabdus viridis | reverse complement strand
GTTTGTCCAACGCCGTCAGCAGGCCGTCCAGAATCAACGTCAGTCCGGCAGCGGGCAAAGCAACTGTTTTAAACTGATGCCCGGTAAAATCTTTGACCTCAACGAGCATCCAATTGATGCCATGAACACCCGCTGGCAAATCGTGACCATTCACCATTACGGCAAGTGTCCGCAGGCCCTGCAAGAAGCCCGTGGCGGATCAGGAACTTATCTGCATAATGAA
>NZ_JBEJZY010000547.1:0-223 GCF_040256935.1 Photorhabdus viridis | reverse complement strand
TGGTAAGGATTTTATGTTATCCGCTCAAACTGTCAGCACTGTCGATCCGAAGAGAATCAATGCCTATTTGATCAGGGCACTGGAACAACTGGTCGCAGTATTGGCGGATGCGCCGCATTCACCAGCCCTGGCGGTGGATGTGTTGCCCGCCGCTGAACGTCAGCAATTACTGGCGGACTTCAATGCCACTGAGCGTGACTTCCCGCAGGCAGCCCTGATCCAT
>NZ_JBEJZY010000546.1:0-223 GCF_040256935.1 Photorhabdus viridis | reverse complement strand
TCGGCTGGAATAGCCAGACTGGCTCCTCCGGTCAGTGCCATCATGGTTTCCCAGACACTGGCATCGAAGCCAAATGAAGCGAACTGCAACATCCGGTTACCAGAATGAATCTCAAACTGGACAATTTTATCCCGAATAAGATTGACCAACCCACGATGTTCAACCATCACCCCTTTGGGCGCGCCGGTAGAGCCGGAGGTGTAAATCACATAGGCCAGATGAC
>NZ_JBEJZY010000545.1:0-223 GCF_040256935.1 Photorhabdus viridis | reverse complement strand
TGAAAAACCTAATCTTATTGCTGTTCCGTTTGCGAGCGCCGGAGACTATAACGAGATTGCAACAAAATCAACTGAAAGCAGCTTGGCAAAAGGAGTAGCTACGTATCCGAGTGGTTTTCCCCCGTTAACGATGACAGCAATATCTGCTGGTGGAATTCCTCCATCTGGCAAGGATATGAACGGGATATTGAATGATATTACTACCGCAATACGTTATTCAATG
>NZ_JBEJZY010000544.1:0-223 GCF_040256935.1 Photorhabdus viridis | reverse complement strand
TAATCCATCACCGTATTCAGGGTATCTGCCGTGACCTCGCTGATCCCCTCCCCTTCCGGCACCCCTCGCCATTGCCAGGATTTCACGCACTGCATCCGCTTTTCCCGCGCGTCGGGGTGATCGTGATAATACTGTATTGTCTCCGGACTCCAGGCCGACGGCGAGAAGGCCAGCCAGGTATCCTGACGCAGCGCGATATCCTGCAATACGATAAACTCTACAT
>NZ_JBEJZY010000543.1:0-223 GCF_040256935.1 Photorhabdus viridis | reverse complement strand
ATGATTCATCGCCACCAGCGGGATCCCGGTCAGCGCCCGGTTAATCATCTGGTTAACCTCATCCGGCGCCCCGGCTTTACACAACAGCGGAAACCGGGTTTGCAACTGGTGCGCGGGAACGGAGGAACGGACAGAAAGATAAAAATCCGCCGCGTCACGCAAGCGGGTATCGTGGAGCGTCCCGGTCCATTGCTGTGCCGATTTTGTCAGCTCAATGGCGACC
>NZ_JBEJZY010000542.1:0-223 GCF_040256935.1 Photorhabdus viridis | reverse complement strand
CTTCGGTTGGGCCATACAGGTTGTGCAATTCGGCCTCAAAGTGGGAGAAAAAGCGCTGTTGCAGCTCTTGCGGCAAGGCCTCACCGCTGCAAATCACCCGCTTGAGGGAGGTGCAGGCGTGCTCCGGCGCAACCATCTGCACAAACTGCTGTAACATGGAAGGCACAAAGTGCAATGTGGTGATACCGGCGGTATCAATCAGCCGGGCCAAATAATCCGCGTC
>NZ_JBEJZY010000541.1:0-223 GCF_040256935.1 Photorhabdus viridis | reverse complement strand
GTCCACCTCGCGGGATGAAAGCCATTACGCGGTGACCCTGGAGCCCCGGCTGGCGTTGCTGTCGAGAAGCCGCCAATTTGCCATTTATCAGAAAATGTCGGTACCGGAAATTGTGGAAAAAATCCTGCGTGAACGTCACGGTTTTCGCGGTCAGGATTTCTTATTCACCCTGGCGTACCCCGGCCCGAAGCGGGATCAGGTGATGCAATACGGCGAAGATGAC
>NZ_JBEJZY010000540.1:0-223 GCF_040256935.1 Photorhabdus viridis | reverse complement strand
GCCTTCAATACAAAGTATTATTGAAGTAGTCAGTGAACGAAGCGTAAAAGGCCAGCCTCCTCATCGTAATTCACGCTGGTATGTCAGCTCGCTACCGTTGGAGGCGGAAATCGTGGCTAAGGCAATAAGAAGGCACTGGTCGGTGGAAAACGAGCTGCATTGGGTATTAGATGTCACTTTTCGAGAAGATGCTATCTCACTTAAAGATCCTGATGGGGCTGCA
>NZ_JBEJZY010000539.1:0-223 GCF_040256935.1 Photorhabdus viridis | reverse complement strand
GTTACGGCCCAGATATTCGATACTGCCGTCGGGCAGCCAGCGGCCGAGGTCGCCGGTTTTGTACAGGCGGGCATCCGGGGCGCGGGAGAACGGGTCAGGAATAAAACGTTGTGCTGTCAGTGCCGGACGGTTCAGGTAACCGCGGGCCACTCCTGCCCCACCGATATGGATTTCACCGGCCACACCGAGCGGCGCGGGCTGACCCTGGGTATCCAGAATATAG
>NZ_JBEJZY010000538.1:0-223 GCF_040256935.1 Photorhabdus viridis | reverse complement strand
GGTGAGGGTGAACAGGACCCCCGGCAGCATGGCGGCGTGGTTACTGTCCCCGTGGCCGGTCAGGGCGTCATTGCGCAGGGCTTCGAGCCGGTAGCGGGTGAAATCGGCGCCATGCTGCTCGTCTTTGAAGCGGCCGGGGAAATCGAAGTGTTCATAGCCGGTGTGCTGGAGGTTTTGTTCCCGCATATGGTGGCGAAACTCGGCGGCCCAGACCGGGTTTTTG
>NZ_JBEJZY010000537.1:0-223 GCF_040256935.1 Photorhabdus viridis | reverse complement strand
GAAAACGGCGCAGGGTGACGGTTACGTGTATTGCGTGATCGAGCACCAGAGTTCCCCGGACAAAATGATGGCATTTCGGTTAATACGTTACGGGATTTCAGCCATGCAACGACATCTGGAGCAGGGACATGAAAAATTGCCGCTGGTCATTCCGGTGTTGTTTTATCACGGGAAAATACAGCCGTATCCCTGGAGTACCAATTGGCTCGACTGCTTCGATGAT
>NZ_JBEJZY010000536.1:0-223 GCF_040256935.1 Photorhabdus viridis | reverse complement strand
GTCCTGGTTGCAGACGATGCAGACCCAAACGGCGCCCAACTCTGGGTTACGCAAAGCGATAGATTATACGCTGAAGCGCTGGCCGGCGCTGGTGTGTTATCTGGATGACGGTCGGGTGCCGATAGACAACAACCGGGCGGAGAATGCGGTCCGGGGTGTGGCGCTTGGCCGAAAGAACTGGCTTTTTGCGGGTTCACTGGCCGCGGGGCAACGGGCGGCCATG
>NZ_JBEJZY010000535.1:0-223 GCF_040256935.1 Photorhabdus viridis | reverse complement strand
TATCTGTTCATTATTTTGATGGACAGGAAGTACATCTTCCACCATAGGCAGATAAGATTTATCAATAATGCAAGGCTGGTAAAGCATCCAGCCAACACTGAGGCGATCAGGAAAAACCTGTTTATCCCGTAATGTATATTCGTTGGTTTCGACCTGAATATAAGGGAGATCACGGCTGGTCACTAGGTATTTGACAAATTCAATTAACCGTGAAATATCAAGT
>NZ_JBEJZY010000534.1:0-223 GCF_040256935.1 Photorhabdus viridis | reverse complement strand
GACACTGAGCCAGCGGCTTAACCAGTGCAGCGCCTGCCCGCCGATGGGCACCACCCTATCTTTACGGCCTTTGCCCTGTCTGACCAGCACCACGCCGCGCCCGAAGTCCACCTCGCTTAACAGCAGGTTGGCTATTTCCATCCGCCGGATACCGGTACTCCACAGTACTTCAAGGATAGCGCGATTTCTCAGCCCGGTTGGGGTGTTGATATCCGTTGCGGCT
>NZ_JBEJZY010000533.1:0-223 GCF_040256935.1 Photorhabdus viridis | reverse complement strand
GGTACTCCAGGGATACGGCTGTATTTTCCCGTGATAAAACAACACCGGAATGACCAGCGGCAATTTTTCATGTCCCTGCTCCAGATGCCGTTGCATGGCTGAAATACCGTAGCGCATCAGCCGGAATGCCATCATCTTGTCCGGGGAACTCTGGTGTTCGATCACGCAATACACATAACCTTCACCCCGCGCCGTTTTCAATGAATACAAAATGTCGGAATAA
>NZ_JBEJZY010000532.1:0-223 GCF_040256935.1 Photorhabdus viridis | reverse complement strand
TCTGTCTGTAACATCTGGTGTTATCGGCTTATTTTGAATAACAAAGACATTGCGGGTATTATTCAGATCTTTTGTCCTGACAAGCAAATCCCCTTTCACGGTTTTTATCGTTGCCGATCTGTTTTCGACTAATTGATTTTTATTTCCCTGCGCATCTTTCTGTATCCACAGATTATCGCTGGCTTGCAGTAAAGCTTTATCCCCGGTATTACGCACGGTGTCG
>NZ_JBEJZY010000531.1:0-223 GCF_040256935.1 Photorhabdus viridis | reverse complement strand
ATTATACCCGTTAAAACAAAAGTTTAAGACCATCACGTTCGATAACGGTTTGGAGTTCGCAGATCATGAAATCATCGGTGAAGAATTAGAAACCCAAATTTACTTTGCTCATCCTTATTCGCCTTGGGAAAGAGGGATCAATGAGAATATCAATGGGTTAATCAGACAATACTTTCCAAAGGGAACCAATTTTAATGAAATCTCTGATCAGGAAATAAATTTT
>NZ_JBEJZY010000530.1:0-223 GCF_040256935.1 Photorhabdus viridis | reverse complement strand
ATATTTCATGTGGTCGCGTCGGGTGCGGGTTTTATCGCTCATGAACGTTAACTGTGAGGCATAAGGGTTAACCACATTGAGCGGGCGCAACAACCGTTGGGCATTTTGATGCAGTTCGGTGATATACGCCTTTTCATTCTCGGCCAGTAAGCCTTCGAGGGTTTGTTTATGGCGCTGCAAGGCGTGGATAGCTTCGGTCTGTTCCCGCGATTCGTTCACCGTC
>NZ_JBEJZY010000529.1:0-223 GCF_040256935.1 Photorhabdus viridis | reverse complement strand
GCCCGCGCCGATTTCCAGCATAAATTATCTCGCGCAATTGTTGACGAAAACCAAGCGGTAATTGTCGAGACGCTGAAAGCGGCAAATATGATGAAAAATCACCATCTGGCTGGTGCGATAGGCGATGCTGGATGGTCTGGATTCGTCGCAAAACTGGAATACAAAGCAGCAGAGAAAGGAGTGCATCTGGTGAAGTTGGATCAATGGTTCGCCAGTTCGAAAA
>NZ_JBEJZY010000528.1:0-223 GCF_040256935.1 Photorhabdus viridis | reverse complement strand
TTGAGCAATACTACCAATTGGAATAACTGTATTAACTAACCCAGTGCATGTTGCTGTTACCGTTGTTCCCGATGCTGGAATTCGATCTAAAAAATAAATTCGTCCGATAGCATCTTGAAAACGTCCGGTTGCATAATCCGGATTAATTTGATTGACGATAGCAAGTAACTGATCGTTCTTGTCAGCAATGATAGCCGCATCACTCATGGCTATTTGACCTTGC
>NZ_JBEJZY010000527.1:0-223 GCF_040256935.1 Photorhabdus viridis | reverse complement strand
GTCATCCGCTAATTTTTCAACATTAGTCGGTTCGGTCCTCCAGTTAGTGTTACCCAACCTTCAACCTGCCCATGGCTAGATCACCGGGTTTCGGGTCTATACCCTGCAACTCATGCGCCCAGTTAAGACTCGGTTTCCCTGCGGCTCCCCTAAACGGTTAACCTTGCTACAGAATATAAGTCGCTGACCCATTATACAAAAGGTACGCAGTCACCCCTATTAA
>NZ_JBEJZY010000526.1:0-223 GCF_040256935.1 Photorhabdus viridis | reverse complement strand
ACTCGTGCAAGTCTGGCCCGGATGAAGGCAAGTCGGGGTCAAGTCTGCCCCAAGTCAGGGCCAAGTCTGGGTCGCCAAAACCGGCGGCAAGCCGCAGTGACAAAGGGCTGAACGGTTCGCAAGTCGGGACAGCCTGAAAAGGACTGTTCCGGCCCCCTAAAAATCAGGCCGTCGTACCGTACTGCCCCTTCATCAACGAACCCGAAAGCCAGAAAGGAAAGTG
>NZ_JBEJZY010000525.1:0-223 GCF_040256935.1 Photorhabdus viridis | reverse complement strand
TGGTAGAACAGTACATGCGCGAACGCTGGAGTCAGGTATTTAACGGCCAGCGTCAGGTACAGGAACAGCTGCTGACCCACCTCGACTATGCGCTGGACCACACTGACTGGCGGGCTGCGCGGGAGGCGGATAACCCGACCGCAATCAGCAGCTTTGCCCCTTACAAACTGCCGATGATAAACGCCCAGAAAGAACTGAGCCAGCTCTCCATTTACCAGCGGGT
>NZ_JBEJZY010000524.1:0-223 GCF_040256935.1 Photorhabdus viridis | reverse complement strand
TTCATCCCGCGAGGTGGACAGCAGTTTAAATTCGCTGATCACCCCGTAGATTGTGCGTAAGGGAGCTGGCGGTATCACCGGCATGCCCCGCATCCCCGGATTAATCGCGGGCGACGTCAGGGTAAACGCGGCGTCCCGCATCAGCATCTGCGCCGGTTTGATATCTTTCTCCGGGCTGGTGAATTCAATAACGTAACGAAAAGGCTGGCTTAAGCCTTCCTGC
>NZ_JBEJZY010000523.1:0-223 GCF_040256935.1 Photorhabdus viridis | reverse complement strand
AACCGGCTGTTGAGCCTGCCCGACCATCGCTTGCAGCACCGCGTGCAGATATCCTACCTGTCGCGCCATGGTCGCGGCATCAAACAGCGCCGAGGCATAATTCAGCGCACCGACAATCCCGCCCGCCTCTTCTGACAGGCCCAGTTCAAGATCAAACTTAACAACATCAAAGGCTTGATTAACCGGTGACACCGCCAGCCCCGGTAATTGCCATTCCGTCCCC
>NZ_JBEJZY010000522.1:0-223 GCF_040256935.1 Photorhabdus viridis | reverse complement strand
ATTTAAATCTATGCCTTAATCCATTAAAAGCGCGTAAAATTTTGCAGACTTTTAGTCAACCAGTTTATTTAAAAACACCGCCAAACAATCAAATCACGCTTGAAAACTGACGCCGTTACTCACTTACCGGTCAACAAATGCGCTGGAGAATAGTCAGCAAGATATCGCACACCTGCTGGATTTGGGATGCAATACCATTAAGCAACTTGAAGAATTAATGTTG
>NZ_JBEJZY010000521.1:0-223 GCF_040256935.1 Photorhabdus viridis | reverse complement strand
TGTTGCAATCTCGTTATAGTCTCCGGCGCTCGCAAACGGAACAGCAATAAGATTAGGTTTTTCAGTTGATTTCATTTGTTGGTATCCTTTGAACGATTGCGACACTGACACCAACCGGGTAAGGCAGTGCTCTCGATGTTTGAACAATTGCTAATTCTGCTGTTGATAGCTGAAATTCAAATACATAACTCATCTTCATATTTCCATCATCAGTGATATATGC
>NZ_JBEJZY010000520.1:0-223 GCF_040256935.1 Photorhabdus viridis | reverse complement strand
TCAAGGGTCAGCAGCCACATTTCTGGTCTGATGGTCAGGTGATACAGCGTTTGATGCCGGTTTGTGGCGCCAATAACCGCACTTTCAACTAATCCTTTCACTTCACGTTGCAGGTTATCGTCACGGGTGACGGTGAACTGCGCGGTTTGGAGCAGGAGGGTATCGGTATCAATATCTGAACGCGGTGCCGCTAATGTCAGAGACAGGGTAAATAACGATGAGA
>NZ_JBEJZY010000519.1:0-223 GCF_040256935.1 Photorhabdus viridis | reverse complement strand
CCACCCATCAAAATGCTAAACTGACCAGTACTCACGGTCAGGTTAATTTTAAAGCGGTAAAAAACAGTACCTTTGCGCAAACGATTACCCATTCCAAAGGGTTCTACATCAGGCAAACAGATAAAGGCTACATTGAAAATACCTGGGTGCTTCCGACGATCCATCTCGGTGGAAAACTCACCGTAGAAGCAGCCAACGGTGTCAGCGCGGATATTAAAGCCCA
>NZ_JBEJZY010000518.1:0-223 GCF_040256935.1 Photorhabdus viridis | reverse complement strand
TGGGAAACCTGGAGTATCAGCGAGGACGGGGCGCTGTGGAAGCAATACAATGCGCCTTTTGGTGTTTTCCCTAAGAAAACCGCAGATTGTCACGCCCCGACGCATCAGAGTGCCAATGTAGAGTTTATCGTATTGCAGGATATCGCGCTGCGTCAGGATACCTGGCTGGCCTTCTCGCCGTCGGCCTGGAGTCCGGAGACAATACAGTATTATCACGATCACC
>NZ_JBEJZY010000517.1:0-223 GCF_040256935.1 Photorhabdus viridis | reverse complement strand
GGGCATGATTGGCAAAACACTCAATCTGCGGGATATTGAACAAGGCATGGAACGCCTGAACCGCCTGCCCTCACAACAGGTCGCCATTGATATTCAGCCAGGAAAACAACCTGGTTATTCTGCGGTTATCTTAAAACGAACCTCGACGCGCTTACCGATCAGTGCCAGCTTGGGTGCGGATAACAGTGGTCAGAAAAGTACCGGCACCGGGCAAATCAATGCC
>NZ_JBEJZY010000516.1:0-223 GCF_040256935.1 Photorhabdus viridis | reverse complement strand
GGGTTTGCTGACCATTATCACCGAAAAATCATGAAAATATTAAATGGATTTCTGTCGCTCACCGGGGTGACATATATCGTAATAATATTCCTGTTTAAAGGATCGTGTTTTGTTTTTGCGATAAGGATTAGGTTTGATTGGTAGTGGTAAGAATATTGTCGTCTGTTTTTGGCTATCACTTAAGATATTCTCATTCGCATATCATGAATGAGAATCATTATTT
>NZ_JBEJZY010000515.1:0-223 GCF_040256935.1 Photorhabdus viridis | reverse complement strand
GGGAGTACCTGCTTGATATTCAAATGTCGATAGTGTTGCATTACGTACTAATGTGTGGCCAGTTGATGTATTGATACTCGACATACTTGCAATATAGCCAAAAAGCTTATTTTTAAAAGAAATTGGATAATTTACCTTTATCCATGATTGTTGAGCTGATGGAACTTTAACCCATTGAATAATTACCCCCGTATCTCCACATTGCCACCAACCATTTTCGGAT
>NZ_JBEJZY010000514.1:0-223 GCF_040256935.1 Photorhabdus viridis | reverse complement strand
TGACACAGTGATGGGATGGGATAACGCGGTAAATGGCGGGAAGCTGGATCCGGCAAAAGCCACCTTACCCCAACTGAGCAATCATGACTGGAGCAAAGTGGCTCAACGGGTTGCAGGCCAGTCCATTATCAGTTCCAGTCTGGGGACAACGATTAATGGCGGCAGCTTTAAAGACAATTTCACCACCGCATTACTTGCCAATATCGGCAATCAGATTAATGCA
>NZ_JBEJZY010000513.1:0-223 GCF_040256935.1 Photorhabdus viridis | reverse complement strand
CAGACTGAGGGGCAGATATTTCCTCATTAATGAGGATTAATGACGGGTTTGCTGACCATTATCACCGGAAAATCATGAAAATATTAAATGGGTTTCTGTCACTCACCGGGGCGACATATATCGTAATAATATTCCTTTTTAATAAGTCGTGTTTTGTTTTTGCGATAAGGATTAGGCTTGATTGGTAGTGGTAAGAATATTGTCGTCTGTTCTTGGCTATCAC
>NZ_JBEJZY010000512.1:0-223 GCF_040256935.1 Photorhabdus viridis | reverse complement strand
TCGCGTTCACTTCCACTGGAACCGTTACGACGCGCCTGACGACCAGGCATCCTGCTGGGTACGGGTGGCACAGGGCTGGAACGGCAACGGATTTGGCTTCCTGGCAACACCACGAGTCGGCCAGGAAGTGATTATCTCTTATCTCAACGGCGATATTGACCGCCCCATGATTACCGGATGTACCTATAACGCGCTTAACCGTCCGCCGCTGAATTTACCGGAG
>NZ_JBEJZY010000511.1:0-223 GCF_040256935.1 Photorhabdus viridis | reverse complement strand
TTTTTCAAATGGACAATGAATTGTATTTAATCGAAGTCCATTAATTATTAATAGAAAGTTGAAAGGAAATCAGCGGGAAAAAGAATATTATCCGAATAGATTGAGATTAATATGTTTTCTCACTATTATTTTACGAAGCCAATCATAAAAAGCAGTACAATAAAAAGGGATAAAACGGTTAATTTGGCAGGATTTAAGCCCTAAGAAAGGGATTGATTATCCG
>NZ_JBEJZY010000510.1:0-223 GCF_040256935.1 Photorhabdus viridis | reverse complement strand
TTGCAGCCGGGAGTAGAACACCCCGCTTTCGACTTCCGGATCCAGATCGTAACGGTTGCCTAACACCCGGTAGTTGTTATCCAGGTAATGGTACGCTTCGCCATACAGGGTTTCATCGCCCCGCGTCACATCCACTTCGGCATCCATACCGTACTGCGGCAGCGCGTCACGGTAGTCATAATCCCGGGTCGCCACTTTGCCTGCCACCACCTGATGCGCGGTT
>NZ_JBEJZY010000509.1:0-223 GCF_040256935.1 Photorhabdus viridis | reverse complement strand
GACCGTGGTATCGCCTGCGTGAAGAGACGTCGCCCCGGTTGGTGAATATGTACGGTATCACGGAGACGACGGTTCATGTGACTTATCGGGCGCTTAATCATGATGATGTGGCGCAGATAAGCAGCCCTATCGGTACGCGTATCCCGGATTTAACGCTCTATCTGTTGGATAAATACGGCCAGCCAGTGCCGTTGGGGACGGTAGGTGAATTGTATGTTGGTGG
>NZ_JBEJZY010000508.1:0-223 GCF_040256935.1 Photorhabdus viridis | reverse complement strand
TACTGGTACAGGAACAACAACCGTCACTGGCGGTGAACTGAAAAATCAGGGCGGAACACTCGTCAGCAAAAAAGGTGCGCTGACATTAACCGTAAACGAAACTAACAACAGCGGTGGCCTGCTGCAATCTGCCGGTGACCTGACACTGGATGCGCAAGGCAGACTGCTGACTAACATCAACAGCGGTAAAAACGGCGGCATACGCAGTACAGGCAATGTGAAC
>NZ_JBEJZY010000507.1:0-223 GCF_040256935.1 Photorhabdus viridis | reverse complement strand
AGGATTGAGCGCGGGGTTATCTGCGGCGGTCTCCGCCAGGTCAACAGCCGATCCTGCCTCAGTCAAACGCGCCGTAACCTGCTTCTCCGGGCACTCGTCTGAGTGATGATCTAACAGCGGGCGCAAGCGTTGCAGTTGCGTCACACTCAAACAGGGTAACGGCCACGCATCACTCGCCCACTCCCGGGCGAGCTGACCGCTTAGACCCTGTAAAAGGTGCACG
>NZ_JBEJZY010000506.1:0-223 GCF_040256935.1 Photorhabdus viridis | reverse complement strand
TGACCCTCTGAAGTGTTCATGCCCGTTGTCCCGCAGGATACCCGCCGCCATTAACCGGACCCGGATAGCGGAACCGGCCTTGTATTTACTGGCGGGCAGCCGGTAACCCAGGGTGCGGTTGGCAAAGCCCGGTTTAAAACAGGCGACTAATTCCGGGTGATTTAACCGGCGTTTTTCCAGATAAGCCAGGGCTTCGGGGGCGTTCAGCAACGTGTGGTGGTAG
>NZ_JBEJZY010000505.1:0-223 GCF_040256935.1 Photorhabdus viridis | reverse complement strand
GGTATACATTTCGCCTTCATGTTCATAATTTCCGGGTGTCATACGAAGCGTGATTTTTTGGCCTCTCACGGGGATACCCTTGACCAGACGGTAGTGTGGCTCGATATGGATATGATTGAGACCATCGGCCATGCGCTGAATATGCCGGCTACGCGGGGCGTCCAGATGCGCGAAGGTATTAAGTTGTTTGACCAGAGATCTGACGGAATCAATATGACCGAGA
>NZ_JBEJZY010000504.1:0-223 GCF_040256935.1 Photorhabdus viridis | reverse complement strand
GCCAAATGGCAATTCCTCTCGTATATGGTCAAAAAGCAATATGTTGTCACTGGGTTCGGCAAAATGGTGGGCCGTCAGTTGCGCGCTATTGATAAGAGGAACACGGCGACCCGATCCGCTGGATATTTCTTCAGGTTCAGAGTGGAGTTTAACGTTATCAATACTGAAAATTTCATCTGCCGGTAATACATAACACGATTTGTCCTTTTCAAATATTATCGGT
>NZ_JBEJZY010000503.1:0-223 GCF_040256935.1 Photorhabdus viridis | reverse complement strand
AGGGTAAAAATATATTCCAATGATATTAAAATCAAAGCCTATTTCTTTAATCGTTTTTAATACTGCTAAACGTTTTTATCCTTTTCTCTCTATTAATCCGATTAATCAAAAGGCTTCCTGTCTTTCTTTAATGATTTATCTCTCTTTTCGAAAACCTTTTTCAACCATGTAACATCTTTTACTTAAAAAATTTTTTAATGCGATTAATCGTGCTTTCAATACT
>NZ_JBEJZY010000502.1:0-223 GCF_040256935.1 Photorhabdus viridis | reverse complement strand
TGCAACAATTCCAGTAAAAACCAGCGCCCATCAGTCTCTTGCGCCACGACAAAACGCAGCAGCGGTGCCTGACCCAAATCAATACGATAATGGTGGGGATCAAAACGTTGAGCCAGTTGATCACCCACCGGTCCATCAGCCGGGTCCAACGTCAATTCAGTGACCGATAACGGTACCTGACGCCAAACCACCTGCGCCGGCTCTGATAATCCTTGCCAGATAA
>NZ_JBEJZY010000501.1:0-223 GCF_040256935.1 Photorhabdus viridis | reverse complement strand
AAATATCGCTCTGATAGCAAATAATAATGTGACCGTAGAAAACCATGCGGACACCTATAATTTTGCAAAATCAAAGACAGAAAACAGGCATAACGCACCAATATCAGGGGTTTTAAATGCCCTTGAATCACTGACAATCCATGCTGGAAATAATATTTCCGCTAAAGGCTCAGATATCTCTTCGGGGAAAGATATTTATTTAAGCGCAGCAAAAGATATTGAT
>NZ_JBEJZY010000500.1:0-223 GCF_040256935.1 Photorhabdus viridis | reverse complement strand
ACAACATATTGCTTTTTGACCATATACGAGAGGAATTGCCATTTGGCGGCAGTCAAATTACTCTCACATTTTATGATCATCAGGCAAAACCCGTCACAGCGCACCATCATCGCGATTTTTACTGCCAATATCAGAAATTTGATACCCAGGCACACACACTGGACATCGGGCAAATCTGTATATCCGACGAGGAGATACCCAGCCATATTCAGGCCAAAAATAT
>NZ_JBEJZY010000499.1:0-223 GCF_040256935.1 Photorhabdus viridis | reverse complement strand
AAATCACATGACGAGCCTATTTTAATGAAACCAAGATAAAAAGCGTAAAAAAATATCCTAAATGTAAAATAAATCTCTTTTTAAACAATTAAAAACCCGTAAAATTTTTCAAACTTTTAGTCAACCAGTTTATTTAAAAACACCGCCAAACAATCAAATCACGCTTGAAAACTGACACCGTTACTCACTTACCGGTCAACAAATGCGCTGGAGAATAGTCAGC
>NZ_JBEJZY010000498.1:0-223 GCF_040256935.1 Photorhabdus viridis | reverse complement strand
CACTGTCGGAATTTCTGTATCCTTTCTGCCGCTGATTCTAGATAATAACTCTTTCATTTTCACCAGAGTTCTAACTGTGGTATTCAATTCACTTTCGCTAACTTGTGCTTTAATAAAGTCTTCCCTATCATCAGCATATTTAGTATCAGACAGATCCAACATTTCCATTACAATTTTAAATGCGACACCATTATTATACAAATGTGCTTCCAGTACTCTCCCA
>NZ_JBEJZY010000497.1:0-223 GCF_040256935.1 Photorhabdus viridis | reverse complement strand
GACTGACCCCCAACCGGGCCTCAGCCACCAAATTACGGAAAGAAACTGGGGAAGGCAGGCTGTCCTCCTGTTCGGTGAGATACGCCTGAACCTCACGGTTCATCACGTCCAACGTGGTATGGTCGCCAATCAGGTGATGCAACAATTCCAGTAAAAACCAGCGCCCATCAGTCTCTTGCGCCACGACAAAACGCAGCAGCGGTGCCTGACCCAAATCAATACG
>NZ_JBEJZY010000496.1:0-223 GCF_040256935.1 Photorhabdus viridis | reverse complement strand
CAGAGTTTTCAAAATGAAATCCCTAAATCGCGTATTAATATTAAATTAGATTTGCACACCGGCGGCGCGCAGAAAAAAGTGGAGTTGCCGCTGAAATTATTAGTGATGGGCGATTACAGTCATGGGCAAGAACAGCGCCCACTCTCGGAAAGAAAAAAAGTGTCTATTAACAAAAACAACTTTGACAGCGTGATGGCTGAATTTAGCCCCGCGCTTAACCTGA
>NZ_JBEJZY010000495.1:0-223 GCF_040256935.1 Photorhabdus viridis | reverse complement strand
TCTTTTGATTGCCTTTGAGACCCACAATAAAATCACCGCCGCGCTGAGTAATTAACGCAAGGGTTTCTTTCTGGCAATGCAGGGCATCCATAGTGACAATCGCGCCATCAAACGCCAGTAATTCAATCAATTGTCTGGCAACCGGACCTTCCTGACCTTTGCTTTCGGCTGCCTGATGGTATAGGGCTACACCGGATTCAACATCATAAGCACTGACCACATG
>NZ_JBEJZY010000494.1:0-223 GCF_040256935.1 Photorhabdus viridis | reverse complement strand
CTGACTGATAACCATTCTCTTTTTTACCCATCCAATCAGGCACGGTTTATTGATGATTTAGTGAATTGAAAAATAATATAAATTTAAAAAATATAACCGAGCTTTATCATGCTGAATGGTGTTAATGATAACAAAATAAATAAGTCACTATCATTTTATCAAAGCAAACACCACTTTATTGTGAAAAAATTGGTGAGTCGTTTAGGTTTGATTTATATATTAT
>NZ_JBEJZY010000493.1:0-223 GCF_040256935.1 Photorhabdus viridis | reverse complement strand
GGAAGGTGACCCCTATCTGCTGGCCTATCCGATGATTTTTGCTGACCGGGCGCTGTTGGATCGCTATCTGGCGGCGATGCAACAGGTGGTTGATCGCCATGATATCCTGCGAACCGCGTTTATCTGGCAGGGATTATCTGCACCGGCGCAGGTGGTCTGGCGTCAGGCGCCTTTATCGGTCGCTAAACTGACTCTGGACCCGGCTGACGGGCCGATTGGCGAG
>NZ_JBEJZY010000492.1:0-223 GCF_040256935.1 Photorhabdus viridis | reverse complement strand
TCGTTCAGGAATTTCTGGCCGGCAATGACTTCCACCGGGTTCATCAGAATACCCGCGACCGGCACCGCGACGGCAAGCGCTCCCAGCCGGCAGGCGATTTTGCGGATTTTAGCCGCTCCCGGCACCTTGCTGAACAGCTTCTGCAACGCGCCGGGGCCTTTGGCGGCTGCGCCGCCAAAACTGGCTAACCCGGCGGCAAACATCGTTAAATCGGAAACGGTAT
>NZ_JBEJZY010000491.1:0-223 GCF_040256935.1 Photorhabdus viridis | reverse complement strand
GACGGTGAACGAATCGCGGGAACAGACCGAAGCTATCCACGCCTTGCAGCGCCATAAACAAACCCTCGAAGGCTTACTGGCCGAGAATGAAAAGGCGTATATCACCGAACTACATCAAAATGCCCAACGGTTGTTGCGCCCGCTCAATGTGGTTAACCCTTATGCCTCACAGTTAACGTTCATGAGCGATAAAACCCGCACCCGACGCGACCACATGAAATAT
>NZ_JBEJZY010000490.1:0-223 GCF_040256935.1 Photorhabdus viridis | reverse complement strand
ATTTCGAAAAGTTTGATTTAAGAAAGATTTCTTTAATCAAGTTATGGTGCCATGATAGCCCAATATCATAAGCTGGAATTAATAGTTAATGAATTGTTAAGAAGGTGAGGAGTGTGACGTTATGTTGTTTTGGTCGGGGATTTGATGTCGTATGGAAGCAAGGTATTGTTAGGTCAGGATCTCACTTATTTTGTATGGTTAATTTGATTTTAAATAAACCATA
>NZ_JBEJZY010000489.1:0-223 GCF_040256935.1 Photorhabdus viridis | reverse complement strand
GTGTTTTTGGAGGGTACCACCGACGAGCAATTGACGCATTTTCGGGTTGTTTTTCCTAAGACCGAAGAGGAATTATATTATGGTCTATGGTTCACATTTGAAGAATGTCCTTGAGGGATAGTTTGGGTTTCGGATGACGGTTCGTTGGATTGGACATAGTTGCAGGCTTTATCTGATAGTAGAACACTGACAATAGGAGAATGTGCCACTTTTTTCGATCTTG
>NZ_JBEJZY010000488.1:0-223 GCF_040256935.1 Photorhabdus viridis | reverse complement strand
CGTCACATCCACTTCGGCATCCATACCGTACTGCGGCAGCGCGTCACGGTAGTCATAATCCCGGGTCGCCACTTTGCCTGCCACCACCTGATGCGCGGTTTCCATGCCCCACACCGCGTCTTCTTCCCCGCCGTGCATGCCTGATGGAGGGCGGGCCGGCATATAGACATTAAACTGGTAGTAACGCTGATCGTCGTAAAACTCCACCACGTCAATTTTCAGC
>NZ_JBEJZY010000487.1:0-223 GCF_040256935.1 Photorhabdus viridis | reverse complement strand
GATCTCACATTTTTAATAAGGTTATTTTGGTTAAATAAAAATCAGAATATGACTTTTTATAGGCATTTCTCTCATTAAAACGTTAAGATCTCTCCCTTCCATAAAAAAGCGGTCTTAATAATGAGTATTTTTAATTTTATCAGCAAGATAGAAGACCCCCGTTCTGACATCAATAAAAAACATGAATTAATGGATGTGATTTTTTTAGCCTTCTCCGCTGTAT
>NZ_JBEJZY010000486.1:0-223 GCF_040256935.1 Photorhabdus viridis | reverse complement strand
AATAGTGAAAAGTCTGTGAAATTAATTACCCAGAAATTTTATAATGATTAAACAGATATTTAAGCGTTAAATCACATTAAAGGTAATTAAATAAAACCATATAAAAGCAATACCATTGGGCAAGATAGTGTCGTGTAAAACAGGATTAAATTGGCGATTTAAGAGACTGTAATTTAAATCATGTATTTGCGGATTTTTTTACTCCTTTTTTCATTTTCGGTTT
>NZ_JBEJZY010000485.1:0-223 GCF_040256935.1 Photorhabdus viridis | reverse complement strand
GTTCAGGCGGTGCCCCGCCTGGTAGAGGGTTTCCCCCATAATCTCCTGCACCCCGTCAAATCGCCGGGACGGGTAACCGGTGACATCATACTGATAATGCTCGCGCAGGTTTCTTTCATCACTCACCGAGACCACCTGGCCGTTGCCGTTGAGGATATAGTGCAACCGCTGCGCATCGTCACGGGCCGCCGTCAGGTTCAGGGCCGCATCGTATGTATACTGT
>NZ_JBEJZY010000484.1:0-223 GCF_040256935.1 Photorhabdus viridis | reverse complement strand
CTGGTCATTGCCGATGCTTTCGGTGTGGTTGTGCATGACCCGGCGACGACAAAGGTGTGGGGCGGTAATCCACCGGCCGTGAGGGTGAAGAGTAAGCCGCTGGCGCTTTGCGTCTTTAGCCGGTCGGCAAGGTGTTTGGCGCCCGATGGCCTGGGTGGATTTTTCTGGAATGACATCACGTCCCCTTAATTTTTCATGAGGATATTCAACGCACAGACCTTCG
>NZ_JBEJZY010000483.1:0-223 GCF_040256935.1 Photorhabdus viridis | reverse complement strand
GCTTTACTGCAAGCCAGCGATAATCTGTGGATACAGAAAGATGCGCAGGGAAATAAAAATCAATTAGTCGAAAACAGATCGGCGACGATAAAAACCGTGAAAGGGGATTTGGTTGTCAGGACAAAAGATCTGAATAATACCCGCAATGTCTTTGTTATTCAAAATAAGCCGATAACACCAGATGTTACAGACAGAGATATGACCGTACTTAATGATGTCAATA
>NZ_JBEJZY010000482.1:0-223 GCF_040256935.1 Photorhabdus viridis | reverse complement strand
AGACGGTTACACAGGGCCCGGTGGCTGTTCATCACCCCTTTGGGCTGGCCGGTAGAGCCGGAGGTATAAATCACATAGGCCAGATGGTGTGAAGTCAGTCCGCGAGCCCGGCTGTCGGGGTTGCTGTCCGGCGTCCCGTCAAAGACAGACGGCGGGCGGGCGTCAAGCACCACAGTAGGCAGGCTGCTATCCAGTATTTCAACCAGCGCGGACTGGGTCAGCA
>NZ_JBEJZY010000481.1:0-223 GCF_040256935.1 Photorhabdus viridis | reverse complement strand
TTACTGCCAATATCAGAAATTTGATACCCAGGCACACACACTGGACATCGGGCAAATCTGTATATCCGACGAGGAGATACCCAGCCATATTCAGGCCAAAAATATCGTGGCGGCATCAAAAGATTTTCCGGCCGTAGTCAACAGTCATCAGCATTGGCCGATACTCTCCCTGTTGTCGATTGGGCCCTTTTTTCTCGGTCATATTGATTCCGTCAGATCTCTG
>NZ_JBEJZY010000480.1:0-223 GCF_040256935.1 Photorhabdus viridis | reverse complement strand
GGGTTTGCTGACCATTATCACCGAAAAATCATGAAAATATTAAATGGATTTCTGTCGCTCACCGGGGTGACATATATCGTAATAATATTCCTGTTTAAAGGATCGTGTTTTATTTTTGCGATAAGGATTAGGTTTGATTGGTAGTGGTAAGAATATTGTCGTCTGTTTTTGGCTATCACTTAAGATATTCTCATTCGCATATCATGAATGAGAATCATTATTT
>NZ_JBEJZY010000479.1:0-223 GCF_040256935.1 Photorhabdus viridis | reverse complement strand
CAAAGCGAGCCAAAGTCCGGTGGCGAAACAGGCGCTGGATGGCATTCGTGACCTGTACAAGCTGGAGCGAAAAATCAAACACCGGCCGCCGGATAAACGGCGTCAGTGGCGGCAGCGTTATGCCCGGCCGTGGCTGAATGAGTTCCGGTCCTGGTTGCAGACGATGCAGACCCAAACGGCGCCCAACTCTGGGTTACGCAAAGCGATAGATTATACGCTGAAG
>NZ_JBEJZY010000478.1:0-223 GCF_040256935.1 Photorhabdus viridis | reverse complement strand
TGGGCTTTAATATCCGCGCTGACACCGTTGGCTGCTTCTACGGTGAGTTTTCCACCGAGATGGATCGTCGGAAGCACCCAGGTATTTTCAATGTAGCCTTTATCTGTTTGCTTGATGTAGAACCCTTTGGAATGGGTAATCGTTTGCGCAAAGGTACTGTTTTTTACCGCTTTAAAATTAACCTGACCGTGAGTACTGGTCAGTTTAGCATTTTGATGGGTGG
>NZ_JBEJZY010000477.1:0-223 GCF_040256935.1 Photorhabdus viridis | reverse complement strand
TTTAAAACCAGAGAGGGTAAAAATATATTCCAATGATATTAAAATCAAAGCCTATTTCTTTAATCGTTTTTAATACTGCTAAACGTTTTTATCCTTTTCTCTCTATTAATCAGATTAATCAAAAAGCTTCCTGTCTTTCTTTAATGATTTATCTCTCTTTTCGAAAACCTTTTTCAACCATGTAACATCTTTTACTTAAAAAATTTTTTAATGCGATTAATCG
>NZ_JBEJZY010000476.1:0-223 GCF_040256935.1 Photorhabdus viridis | reverse complement strand
CATCAGTGAACGCCTGTTGGGATGACAGGGTGAAAATCAGCGTTTTTTTCTCATCCAGCAGGAATACCGCCTGATATTGATAAACCTGCTGCCCCTTTTTGGGCCGATAACAGGAGAGCAACGCCGTGCCTTGCCGCAGGTTATCGCCCAGCGTCGCGGGCTGCTCTGCCAATAATTGCCAGTCGCGCAGACCATTTTTCAGCAGACCTTTCTGGCGAGTGAG
>NZ_JBEJZY010000475.1:0-223 GCF_040256935.1 Photorhabdus viridis | reverse complement strand
GACAGTATACATACGATGCGGCCCTGAACCTGACGGCGGCCCGTGACGATGCGCAGCGGCTGCACTATATCCTCAACGGCAACGGCCAGGTGGTCTCGGTGAGTGATGAAAAGAACCTGCGCGAGCATTATCAGTATGATGTCACCGGTTACCCGTCCCGGCGATTTGACGGGGTGCAGGAGATTATGGGGGAAACCCTCTACCAGGCGGGGCACCGCCTGAA
>NZ_JBEJZY010000474.1:0-223 GCF_040256935.1 Photorhabdus viridis | reverse complement strand
TTGCCGGTTTCACTCCAGCCTGACGACGCGCACACCGTCACCCTGCATACCCCAGACGGGTATGCCATCGCCTGTCCATTGACGCTGTTGCCTGACGTGATGCGGGTACTGTCCCGATGCTGAAACCGCAACAACTCTTTCTGGTGCGAGAGCCTGTCGACATGCGCCGGGGCATTGATGCCCTGACCCAACACCTCGAGGGACTGAATTTACGCTGGCAGGA
>NZ_JBEJZY010000473.1:0-223 GCF_040256935.1 Photorhabdus viridis | reverse complement strand
GGCGTTGTACGACACGAATGAAGCCACGGCCAACAGCCGTATCAATGCGCGTCTGCCCTATATCTTTCTGCTGTCACGGATTTCCCACTATCTGAAGTTAATCCAGCGGGAGAACATCGGCACCACCAAGGACAGGCGTCTGCTCGAAATTGAGTTGAACAACTGGATCAACACGCTGGTCACGGAGATGACCGATCCGTCAGACGATGTGCAGGCGTCTCAC
>NZ_JBEJZY010000472.1:0-223 GCF_040256935.1 Photorhabdus viridis | reverse complement strand
GGCGCTATTGGCGCAACAGCCTGACGCATCGAATGCCGCGTTGCATGAACTGTTGCATCCTGTGCTGCGGGATCACTTCCAGCCCGCCCTGCTGGCGCGCTTTCAGACGGTAATTTACCGCCCGTTACCGCCTGAGGCGCTCAAACGTATTGTCGACATCAAACTGGGGCAGGTGACCCAGCGACTCAATACCCATTATGGCCTGACCTGTCAGGTGGAAAGC
>NZ_JBEJZY010000471.1:0-223 GCF_040256935.1 Photorhabdus viridis | reverse complement strand
TTTACGCTTTTTATCTTGGTTTCATTAAAATAGGCTCGTCATGTGATTTTAGATAAATCTGTAAATTAATTTAATGATGTCTTATTAAATTAACAATAGTGAAAAGTCTGTAAAATTAATTACCCAGAAATTTTATAATGATTAAACAGATATTTAAGCGTTAAATCACATTAAAGGTAATTAAATAAAACCATATAAAAGCAATGCCATTGGGCAAGATAGT
>NZ_JBEJZY010000470.1:0-223 GCF_040256935.1 Photorhabdus viridis | reverse complement strand
GATGTATTCAGCGCGGTCAAAGTAGCTGCCGATGTCTTTAATCGCCGCCACCTCTTCCATGGTTTTTTTACCGAAAAAGGCTGGTCCGACCGCGCCAATAAAGGGCATATGAGCCGCGGCTGATACTTTGGCGATATGACGCAACAGGGCAATATCCTGCGAGCTGGCATCAAATTCGTAATTGGCAATCACCGAGCCGATAGGCTCCCCGCCCGGCATATCG
>NZ_JBEJZY010000469.1:0-224 GCF_040256935.1 Photorhabdus viridis | reverse complement strand
CTGACTGGCCGAACAATCGGTTGAATGAGCTGTTGCCCTGGCCTGAGAATCCCTTCCGTTAACATCCCATTTTGTTGTTATCTGACAACGCAAGGTGAGTTCACCGGAACATTAGTAAACGTCCGGTGAACTCACCTTGCTCCTCTCATTCGGTTCATGCACGCTAGGTTTTTGTCTTAACCTTGTGAGGAACCATGAGCCGTAGCCGATATACCCCGGAACAA
>NZ_JBEJZY010000468.1:0-224 GCF_040256935.1 Photorhabdus viridis | reverse complement strand
ATATCGCCCCGCGACGTTTGTTGTCCGGCGTTATGTCTGTCCGCAGTACAGCTGCGCGCGCTGTCAGTGTGTGCATGCTAAAGCCCAACCCGCCCACCTGATTGAAAAGGGCCTTCCAGAGCCGGGGTTGCTGGCTCAGGTGGTGGTCGCCAAATATCGTGACCACCTGCCGCTCTACCGTCAGCAGCAAATCTATGCCCGCAGCGGCGTAACCCTGGCCCGCA
>NZ_JBEJZY010000467.1:0-225 GCF_040256935.1 Photorhabdus viridis | reverse complement strand
AGTTGCGTCACACTCAAACAGGGTAACGGCCACGCATCACTCGCCCACTCCCGGGCGAGCTGACCGCTTAGACCCTGTAAAAGGTGCACGGAACGAATCGATTCATTGCCCGCTTCCTGCGTCGCCACCGCCCCGGCTATCTGTAATAGCTCACACAGAGGGGCCGATAATCGGGGACGTCGATGAATACGGCGGGGCAGGCCATTAATTCGCGTCAACAGCGAC
>NZ_JBEJZY010000466.1:0-225 GCF_040256935.1 Photorhabdus viridis | reverse complement strand
AAAACGGTCATTTTTCCATAGGAAATATTGAGAATTTTATAGTGACATAAGCAAACTATTCTAATGTGTGATTATTTGTCTGTCTGAATGGGTAGTATGAAATGTGATCAATACCTAGATCTTTAATTCTGACAATGGGCAATGAGATATATTAAATGCTGTAAAATGGTGATAAGGATGAATGTAATCTTTTTTACACCAACATTAATTCTTCAAGTTGCTTAA
>NZ_JBEJZY010000465.1:0-226 GCF_040256935.1 Photorhabdus viridis | reverse complement strand
TGGGCTGACTGCGCTATTGTATTAAAGATGGCGAGTCTGGCTATTTTGTTATGATAAATAAATTCTTTTTATGTAAATAAATGTAATTTTATTTATATTTTATTAAAGTAGAGTATTTGTTTTTTGTTTTTATAGGAATTATATTTATTCGTCCTTTAACGTATTGTGCTGTTTGATAAAAAAAGACTTGATTTATATATGCACCCGTTAAGAGGATGTAATGATT
>NZ_JBEJZY010000464.1:0-226 GCF_040256935.1 Photorhabdus viridis | reverse complement strand
AAGGGGTGAAACGCAAACCTACTGCTACGAATCCCATGACAGCTACACCCCGCTGGCCAGCATCATCACGAAGGGAACCCGGCACGATTACTACTGGTACCACACGGATATCAACGGTGCGCCGCTGGAAGTGACGGACGAGGACGGCAAAATTGCGTGGGCGGAGAAATACAGTACTTTCGGTGAACTGGATGGCGCCCCGCTGGCTTACTTCACCGATCCGGCC
>NZ_JBEJZY010000463.1:0-226 GCF_040256935.1 Photorhabdus viridis | reverse complement strand
TAAGCGAATATCGTCTTTGGTCACCTCGATATATTCAAGCCGTTTGCCCCGGTGTTCCGCTGTCTTCACCTCGCGCTGGTGCTGATGCAGCAGGGCGATACTTTGTATCAGGGTGAGATATTTCATGTGGTCGCGTCGGGTGCGGGTTTTATCGCTCATGAACGTTAACTGTGAGGCATAAGGGTTAACCACATTGAGCGGGCGCAACAACCGTTGGGCATTTTGA
>NZ_JBEJZY010000462.1:0-226 GCF_040256935.1 Photorhabdus viridis | reverse complement strand
CACCAGACAGCGGTTTAACAGCTCTTCATCGACATCTATTGCGGTGGTGGTGAGCATCAGCATCACCGGTCCTTTCACCGTGTACTGTTTGGTGACCAGATTCCCGCTGGCGTCATCTTTACCGGTGCTGGCAATGGTCAGTTCGCCGTCGCTTTGCAACAGCTTAAGCGCATAGGCGGCCTGCCTGACGCCTTCCTCTTCGGCAATGGCTAAGATTTTATGCTGG
>NZ_JBEJZY010000461.1:0-226 GCF_040256935.1 Photorhabdus viridis | reverse complement strand
TCCAGGGATACGGCTGTATTTTCCCGTGATAAAACAACACCGGAATGACCAGCGGCAATTTTTCATGTCCCTGCTCCAGAT
The DNA here is from genome assembly GCF_040256935.1 of Photorhabdus viridis. Classification (NCBI taxonomy): domain Bacteria; kingdom Pseudomonadati; phylum Pseudomonadota; class Gammaproteobacteria; order Enterobacterales; family Morganellaceae; genus Photorhabdus; species Photorhabdus viridis. The sequence goes on along the minus strand of NZ_JBEJZY010000461.1, from coordinate 145 downwards.
GCCGTTGCATGGCTGAAATCCCGTAACGTAATAACCGAAATGCCATCATTTTGTCCGGGGAACTCTGGTGCTCGATCACGCAATACACGTAACCGTCACCCTGCGCCGTTTTCAATGAATACAAAATGTCGGAATAATGCGCCCG
>NZ_JBEJZY010000460.1:0-226 GCF_040256935.1 Photorhabdus viridis | reverse complement strand
CACAGTAGGCAGGCTGCTATCCAGTATTTCAACCAGCGCGGACTGGGTCAGCAGAACCACCGGCGCTGCATCACTGAGCATATAGGCCAGCCGTTCGGCCGGATAAGCCGGATCGAGCGGCAGATAGGCGCCGCCGGCCTTAAGGATGGCCAATAATCCCACCACCATCTCCAGACTGCGCCCGGCGCAGATGGCAACCCGGTCATCCGGTTGTACGCCGAGGGTC
>NZ_JBEJZY010000459.1:0-226 GCF_040256935.1 Photorhabdus viridis | reverse complement strand
AGTTATTCTGCTGGGTGATACAACAGATCATGGCGGTAAGGTGATTACCGCTATTGATGACTATACTTACAATGGTATTCCTATAGCAGGTAAAGAAGATTTGGTGGAGTGTCCGCAATGCAAAGGGGTTTTTCCTATTGTTCAGGGGGCTGACTCTTTAAAATATAAAGGAAAATTGATTGCGCTTGAAGGAATGCAAACAGCCTGTGGGGCAAAATTAATTGCC
>NZ_JBEJZY010000458.1:0-226 GCF_040256935.1 Photorhabdus viridis | reverse complement strand
GCTTACCGGTCTGTGGCTGTTGACCTTAACAGGCTGGCGGGCGGGTTTTAGGGCCGATGTTATCACCGGAGCCGCCAGGGACGGCGGCGACTGCGGCGGTGGGATTTTGCACTGCGGCTGACAGCGGAAGGCGTCCGCCTTGCGCGCCACGGGGGCTAAGAAGCTCAACCCGGCGGCCAGCCGCGCACCGGGGCTGAGGTAACCGCGCAGCGCCCTTCGGTGGGCG
>NZ_JBEJZY010000457.1:0-227 GCF_040256935.1 Photorhabdus viridis | reverse complement strand
CTAAATCAGCGGTGATGCGCTCACTCAGTTTCGGGTCTTGCAGCAGCGCCAGCGCCGCAGCCCGCTGGTCCTCACTCAGTTCGGGAACCGGTGGGGTTTCGGTTTGTTCACTGACGCCGGCCTGTTGACACTGCTCCAGCACCAGTAACAGCTGCCCCAGTGAACGCCGTAAGTCGCCTTCGGCCAGCCCCAGTTCGGTGGCGGCCAGTCGCGCATACCCGCCCCGG
>NZ_JBEJZY010000456.1:0-228 GCF_040256935.1 Photorhabdus viridis | reverse complement strand
GCTCTGAGCTGCAAGGTCAGCTGGAAATTGTCGGCAATAAAGCCAATGTGATGATTGCCAACCCTAACGGTATTACCTGTGATGGCTGTGGTTTTATTAATACCGCCAGCGTCACCTTGACCACCGGTAAACCCCAGTTTGACAAACAGGGTGCGCTGGAAGCGTTGGAAGTTAAACAAGGCCAGATTACCATTGGCGGCAAAGGGCTGGAGGGCAAAGCGACGGATT
>NZ_JBEJZY010000455.1:0-228 GCF_040256935.1 Photorhabdus viridis | reverse complement strand
GGCCGAACAATCGGTTGAATGAGCTGTTGCCCTGGCCTGATAATCCCTTCAGTTAATATCCCATTTTGTGGTTATCTGACAACGCAAGGTGAGTTCACCGGAACATTACGAACATTACGCCCGACGGTGCGGTTATCCGGGTAGTGACGCCGAATTTCCCCGTATGGCTGGATTTCCCGCACTATCCGGTCCTGGTCGTCGTATTCAAAATGCAGGGTGTTGTCCGGG
>NZ_JBEJZY010000454.1:0-228 GCF_040256935.1 Photorhabdus viridis | reverse complement strand
TAACGACGGGGAATTATCCGGTACACTGTCGGCATGACACTCAATGACTTAATGGCGCTGGATGACCCCGGGCAATTTCGGGTGCGGGCACTGGCGCTGCTTCAGCAACAACACGACTATATTCGCCAGCTGGAAGAGGCCCTGAAACAGGCGCAACGCTGGCGTTTTGGCGCGCACAGCGAAACCCTGCCTGCCGGTCCCAAACGCAGTCAGTTTGAGGAAGATGCC
>NZ_JBEJZY010000453.1:0-229 GCF_040256935.1 Photorhabdus viridis | reverse complement strand
ATGTAATGAGTTTGTCGCATTTTTAGCAACAGATTGTTTACGACGATACTCAAAATTAGCGCGGGTTTCCTCATCTGTGCCAGGTACGCCAGCACTCGCATTACTGATACCAGACCAGCCGGGCACCGAGCTATAAATCGTGTTCAAGTCATCAATTTGGCATGCTAACGGCCCTGATGTTGAGTTTTGGAAAACAACATCAACAGAGCCGCTGTCCGGGATCTTAACC
>NZ_JBEJZY010000452.1:0-229 GCF_040256935.1 Photorhabdus viridis | reverse complement strand
AACCGTGCCGTCTTTTAAGCTGATGCGGTTGGCGCCCTGCGTCAAAGAGAGCGTGTTGGCCTGAATCTTTCCGTTTAATTCCGTCGCCCGGCTGATGATATCGACATAATCTGTCGCCTTGCCCTCCAGCCCTTTGCCGCCAATGGTAATCTGGCCTTGTTTAACTTCCAACGCTTCCAGCGCACCCTGTTTGTCAAACTGGGGTTTACCGGTGGTCAGGGTTGCACTG
>NZ_JBEJZY010000451.1:0-229 GCF_040256935.1 Photorhabdus viridis | reverse complement strand
GAGACCCCACACTACCATCGGCGCTACGGCGTTTCACTGCTGAGTTCGGCATGGGGTCAGGTGGGACCACCGCGCTATCGCCGCCAGGCAAATTCATTTCATCCCGACCGTCATGTGCCTGCTCCACACACAACCATCCAGATCAATCTGTTCAACAAGCTAAAAATTCTCTCTCTTCTCTCGCACCAAAACACCTTCGGTGTTGTAAGGTTAAGCCGCTCGGTTCATT
>NZ_JBEJZY010000450.1:0-231 GCF_040256935.1 Photorhabdus viridis | reverse complement strand
ACATCTTTTTTAAGCGTTTAAATCCTGCCAGATTAACCGTTTTATCCATTTATTATAAAGAAACGACTAAGAATCACATTCACATCAGGTTTTTAAGATAATATTATTTTTCTCGCTGATTTATTTTTAACTCGCTGTTAATGGTGATAGTTAATGGACTTCGATTAAATTTAATTAACATTCTTTTAATAGTTAAAACCGTCTTTTATATAAAATCTTTAATATCTCTGT
>NZ_JBEJZY010000449.1:0-232 GCF_040256935.1 Photorhabdus viridis | reverse complement strand
TTCTGAATGGATAGCAATGTTGATGGAGCAATATGGTTATAAAACTAAACGAGTGTTATTCAAGAATATGAAAAGCTGTTCGATTCATGGTATTAATAGCCTAATAACCATTAGACCTAGTTACCACGAAAAGCTTGAAGCTTGGAGCGGTGATAGAATTAAAGAATCTGATTATGTTGTTCTTCCGATAGATAGTTCTTCGGAGGAAATTGGAGCAGCTCTTAGATTAGCT
>NZ_JBEJZY010000448.1:0-232 GCF_040256935.1 Photorhabdus viridis | reverse complement strand
ACTGATTGCGGGCTCGGCTGAAATGGCAACAGCAGGGCGTATTGCGCTTGAAGGGTGTAAAACTAATCCGGCGCTGTGCCTGAATAACGTGGGCATTTTTGTTGCAGATGCTGTTGCGCCGGAAGCGGCTGTTGGAACAGGCGTTTTAGCGACTGGAACGGTAAAAGTATTAGGCAACACCCAGGAAGGTGTGAAGAATCTGGCAGAAGAATTGAGTCATGTCTCAAAACCC
>NZ_JBEJZY010000447.1:0-233 GCF_040256935.1 Photorhabdus viridis | reverse complement strand
CAAGCACACCCTCCGCCTCCGGGAGCCCGCGCAGGTCATGTTGGGATAACCGCAGGCCGCTATCCGGCGCCAGCAGTTGCACTTGCGGCTGACCGTCAACAGAAACGAAAACAGAACGTAATGCGTCATGACGGGCAAACACGCTATCCAGCGCCTGCTGCCAGGCCTCGATATCCAGCTGACCGCACACATGCAGGGCCATCGGAATATGATAAGTCTCACTGACCCCCTCA
>NZ_JBEJZY010000446.1:0-233 GCF_040256935.1 Photorhabdus viridis | reverse complement strand
GGCCGCCGTGACGGCAGGCGCAGGCATAACGGCTTCGGTGGCCGGGTCAGCCGCAGGGACGGCAGGTTCAGCGGCGACGGCAGCGGGGGCGACCGCCAGTACCGCCGCTACTGTGGGCTCAATGGCTTACGGCGCGACGGCTTCCGGCATGGCGGCGCTGGCCTCTCAGGCGGCGGTCGCCCTGATTGATAATCAGGCCGACCTATCCAAAACCTTAAAAGCGATGGGCAGCA
>NZ_JBEJZY010000445.1:0-233 GCF_040256935.1 Photorhabdus viridis | reverse complement strand
GGATGTTACGACGACTGTCAGAACAGTCCCCGAGGTATGAGGAGGTACTGATGACAATAGCGCAGAAACTGGAGCAGAAGGGGCACCAGAAAGGGTTTATTGAAGGGCGTCTGGAAGGACACCAGGAAGGACTCCAAGAAGGATTGAATAAAGGCGAAAAACGGGGGATCCTGAAAATCGCGTGTGCGATGATCGACATGGGTATCGACCGTGAAACGATAATGAAAACGACC
>NZ_JBEJZY010000444.1:0-234 GCF_040256935.1 Photorhabdus viridis | reverse complement strand
GCGTGCAAGGCAGGCGCTCTCCCAGCTGAGCTATAGCCCCATACAAATTTATTATCGCCAGTTTTAGACCAGCCTTTTCATCACAGCCAGTTTCAACGCCAATAACGCAGGATGCGCGAGCAGATGGATCATGCCGCGTTTGAAAATGACAAAGAAGAAAACCGTCTGGTAGGCCTGAGTGGACTTGAACCACCGACCTCACCCTTATCAGGGGTGCGCTCTAACCACCTGAGC
>NZ_JBEJZY010000443.1:0-235 GCF_040256935.1 Photorhabdus viridis | reverse complement strand
CAGGCGCCGCGATGGAAACCGCTAAAACAAACCATGACCTTATGGGCCTCGGTATACAGCTATGGGCAGCATCGTACCCGAAGCGACCGGGAAGCCAGTGGGAGAAAATGAAAATGATGAACAACACCACCCCGGCGATCATCTTTGATCACAGCCGTTACAAACTGAAAGTCTGGAAAAATGCCGCGCCGCTGGATGTGGTGGCGTTTAGCGGGCAGGAAGGCTTAAGCCAGCC
>NZ_JBEJZY010000442.1:0-235 GCF_040256935.1 Photorhabdus viridis | reverse complement strand
TTCATAACGCGCCGATGGGGTCAGTTTTCCCGGCTCATATAACCAGTGAATGCTGTGCTCGTATCCCACCGTGCCGTCTGCATATACCGGCGTCTCTTCTATCAGCTGGTCACCGCTCCACAGATAATCGTAACCGATAATCGCCGTCGGTTTCAGTGCCCGGTCCGGCAGTCCGTCCAGCCACCGTTTCAGGTTGGCAGCCTCCAGTGCGCTGTCCACTTCTTTGCGTTTACTG
>NZ_JBEJZY010000441.1:0-238 GCF_040256935.1 Photorhabdus viridis | reverse complement strand
CTGGCCTGTTATCGTCGTTTTCGCGAAGAATTTGGCACTCAGCTGTGTTTTCATCGTCATGAGCTGAAAGGGTTAAAAAAATATTCACCGGAAAATATTGCCAAAGTGGAAAAGGGTATTCTTAATCAACCTCAGCTCTGCTTAAGAACAGAGATTTCAGAAGCACGTAGATTCAGACTCGGTCTTATCGCTTGGAATGTAAATGTGCCGCTTCTATGCGTTTCGTGCATTGACTCAA
>NZ_JBEJZY010000440.1:0-238 GCF_040256935.1 Photorhabdus viridis | reverse complement strand
GGGTTTTATCCGGCGACTGGCAGAACAGTCCCCGAGGTATGAGGAGGTACTGATGACAATAGCGCAGAAACTGGAGCAGAAGGGGCACCAGAAAGGGTTTATTGAAGGGCGTCTGGAAGGGCGCCAAGAAGGACGCCAAGAAGGACGCCGGGAAGGGCACCAAGAAGGACGCGAGGAAGGGCACCAAGAAGGACGTCAGGAAGGGCACCAAGAAGGACGTCAGGAAGGACTCCAAGAA
>NZ_JBEJZY010000439.1:0-238 GCF_040256935.1 Photorhabdus viridis | reverse complement strand
TAGAATAATGGAATCAGGGCCAATTGAACCGACCTCCAATAGTTAGATAAGTCTAATCAAATATGGCTTTTTTGCACTACTCTGACTGAATCGTCCTCAAAATGTTGGATAATCATCCAACATTTAAGGATATAGTCCATTTATGCTTTAGTCTATTAGGTAATCATCAACCCACCAGGATAATACTTAATCCAGTCAATAGCAGCATTGGGGTTAAATGGCTCAATACTCAGTCCTT
>NZ_JBEJZY010000438.1:0-239 GCF_040256935.1 Photorhabdus viridis | reverse complement strand
TCATGATTTTTCGGTGATAATGGTCAGCAAACCCGTCATTAATGAGGAAATATTTGCCCCTCAGTCTGCGATAAGATTATTCTGCCGCCCAATCATCGTCATCCGTCGTCGACATATTGGTGTCAATACCCGGCGTCACCACAAAAATCGCTTTCGGCAACATAAATCCCCGCAGTTTCAATAACGCCAGCGGCCCGCTGCCCATTTCCGTGCGTAATATCCAGGTTATCGGTAAACCA
>NZ_JBEJZY010000437.1:0-240 GCF_040256935.1 Photorhabdus viridis | reverse complement strand
TCGGTGACTGTTCTGACAGTCACCGTAAGATCCTCTTTTAACATGAATCATTGAATACTGATTAAAAACTCTCAGCACGAGTTAGTGGCGTATTTGCTCAAGTTCGTTCTGACTCAACCCGGTCGTTTTCATTATCGTTTCACGGTCGATACCCATGTCGATCATCGCACACGCGATTTTCAGGATCCCCCGTTTTTCGCCTTTATGCAATCCTTCTTGGAGTCCTTCCTGGCGTCCTTC
>NZ_JBEJZY010000436.1:0-240 GCF_040256935.1 Photorhabdus viridis | reverse complement strand
CCGCAGCCAGTGCCGCAGCATTAGCGGCTGTCCTGACTATATTGGCGGGTGTAACATTCGCCACCGCCTCATAATTCACGGAGAAAATGATGGAAACTGTAGATTACTTTGCCCAACTGAGATCACAACTGACCGCTTTTCTTTTTATCAATGGCGATGGACTGACTGTTTCCCGCCTGGGTATCTCAATAACCCTGTTTTTTAAACAGGGCTACACGCTGGAGAAAAAGCAACGCATTC
>NZ_JBEJZY010000435.1:0-241 GCF_040256935.1 Photorhabdus viridis | reverse complement strand
GGTATGGGAGCTGTGGGGAGCCTTAGCTTACGGTGGCCGGCTGGTTATCGTACCGGCAGCCTGTGCCCGTTCGCCACAGGCATTTTATGCCCTGTTGTGCCACGAACGCGTAACGGTGCTGAATCAGACACCGAGTGCTTTCCGTCAACTTATCCCTGTCCAGGATGACACCGCACATGCCCTGCGCTGTATTATCTTCGGCGGGGAGGCGCTGGAACTACCGTCGCTGGCGCCGTGGATC
>NZ_JBEJZY010000434.1:0-241 GCF_040256935.1 Photorhabdus viridis | reverse complement strand
GCCAGCCTTCCCGCCATTTCCAACGGGTCATCACTGGCGTTCATCTGTTGCAGTTTCAACCGCACCTGTGTGACCCGGGTCAGGAAGGTTGGCAGGTTGAGGGTATTGTCCGTCGTCATCACACTGTGTGGATTATTTTTCCCCATCAGCGCCAGTAACGGACCGAAGGTGCGGTCCATTGGCCCGCTCAGTTCAGGCGTTTGCGGGGTAATCACCGGCACCGCTGTTTTATTCAGCAACG
>NZ_JBEJZY010000433.1:0-242 GCF_040256935.1 Photorhabdus viridis | reverse complement strand
AAAACTGAAAAAATTTTTTGATCCAAAGCGTGCAGGCGGGTGCGGTGTAGTGCCGTTTTCGCCATAAGTTCATTTATTTCGTCATAAGCGCAGCAAGACAAACCGTCACCAGGGTGTTTATTTGATTCTTGAGTCAGATAATACAATCGGTTAAAGTAGCACTGCCATCGGCAAAATCCGATGGTCAGGGGGTCGCAGCCTTGAATGAGTAACCCACTGGTAAGGTTGTTTTCTTACCAGTG
>NZ_JBEJZY010000432.1:0-242 GCF_040256935.1 Photorhabdus viridis | reverse complement strand
AGGTTTTATGACTCAATAGTCTTGAACAAAAAGTGCTATTTGATAAAAAATGTCTTGCTTTTAGATAAATCAGTTTACAAAATCGCCTTGGTTAGGAAATGATCTGCTCGGCCAATGTATTTATTTATGGCGGCGGATCTTCTCGGTGTTCTCTTATTTACTGTCCGGTTAACTGCCTGCTCTGAAATATCTGAATCCGTTCTTTGTTCCTGAAATTTATCGGGCATGCCCCTCATGCCCGG
>NZ_JBEJZY010000431.1:0-242 GCF_040256935.1 Photorhabdus viridis | reverse complement strand
AGTACCGCACATCCGGCCTCATCCGCCAATATCACTGACGGTGCGGCATCATTCAGAATATGCACCAGACGTTCACACGGATAGACCGGGTCCAGCGGCACATAGGCACCACCCGCTTTCAGCACCGCCAACAATCCCACCACCATGGCCAGTGAACGTGAAGCACAAATCGCCACGCGTTGATCAGGCACTACGCCCAGTGCAATCAGTTGATGGGCCAGCCGGTTAGCACGGGCATTTAA
>NZ_JBEJZY010000430.1:0-243 GCF_040256935.1 Photorhabdus viridis | reverse complement strand
AGAACGTGCTGACAGCAATGGTCGCGGATGTGACGCAAGCTCTTTCATCTCTGCCTATACTACCTGTCACAGAGCAACAACAATTGCTGATGGATTTCAACGCCACACAGGCGGATTTCCCGCAGGAAGCCTTGATCCATGAATTGTTCGAACAACAGGCAGCGCGCACCCCGGATGTCACCGCCGTGGTGTTTGAAGCGCAGTCCCTCAGCTACGGCGAACTGAACCGCCGCGCCAACCGGC
>NZ_JBEJZY010000429.1:0-243 GCF_040256935.1 Photorhabdus viridis | reverse complement strand
TGGCAGACTGAACATAAGGTAACTTCATTGCTTCTTGTTGCATTTTGCTGTTGATTAGCTGAGTTCCCGGCCAATATCCCAAAATTCGCTGGTAATAAGGAATACCCAATGCTGTGTCATACCAGCACTCACCCAGATATGTACTACAGGCACAAGCGACATCCTGCGCTACAGAATAGGGATTATCAGTAATGGCGATATTTCCAGAATCATCTAACGTTAAATCCCATGACTCGGTATCAA
>NZ_JBEJZY010000428.1:0-244 GCF_040256935.1 Photorhabdus viridis | reverse complement strand
TTCATCCCGCGAGGTGGACAGCAGTTTAAATTCGCTGATCACCCCGTAGATTGTGCGTAAGGGAGCTGGCGGTATCACCGGCATGCCCCGCATCCCCGGATTAATCGCGGGTGACGTCAGGGTAAACGCGGCATCCCGCATCAGCATCTGCGCCGGTTTGATATCTTTCTCCGGGCTGGTGAATTCAATAACGTAACGAAAAGGCTGGCTTAAGCCTTCCTGCCCGCTAAACGCCACCACATCC
>NZ_JBEJZY010000427.1:0-245 GCF_040256935.1 Photorhabdus viridis | reverse complement strand
ATCCTGACCGCGAAAACCGTGACGTTCACGCAGGATTTTTTCCACGATTTCCGGTACCGACATTTTCTGATAAATGGCAAATTGGCGGCTTCTCGACAGCAACGCCAGCCGCGGCTCCAGAGTCACTTCATAACGGCTTTCATCCCGCGAGGTGGACAGCAGTTTAAATTCGCTGATCACCCCGTAGATTGTGCGCAACGGCGCTGGCGGTATCACCGGCATGCCCCGCATCCCCGGATTAATCG
>NZ_JBEJZY010000426.1:0-245 GCF_040256935.1 Photorhabdus viridis | reverse complement strand
TTGTTTTAGAAATTCATTCATATTACCAACAGTACCTTTATTCAGTTGATAAGGTTGGTATCTTTAATCCTAACTCTGTATTAGTCTGATGAATAAAAAATATTGAATGTTATTTAATTGATAATTAAATGTTTATAGGAAGTTAAAATAATCCCAGCCGTAGCTGACTGGGATTAGAACTTTACCTATGTTACTGGTCACTAGTAGATATTTTAGTTAACGGACATTGTGACATTTTCTGAATT
>NZ_JBEJZY010000425.1:0-246 GCF_040256935.1 Photorhabdus viridis | reverse complement strand
GAAACCGCACCCGGATAAACGGGGTGAAGGGTTTGAGCTGCGTACCGATGACTGGGGCGCGATCCGTGCCGGGAAAGGGCTGTTTATCAGTGCGGATAAACAAGCCAACGCGGGGGGAGACGTGTTGGCAATGCAGGCGGCCATCAGTCAGTTACAACAGGCGCAGGCGTTAACCGAAGCATTACGGGGTGCGGCTGAAACCGCCAAAGCTGAATTAGCGGATTTGCAGCAACAGAAAACGTTATT
>NZ_JBEJZY010000424.1:0-246 GCF_040256935.1 Photorhabdus viridis | reverse complement strand
ATGCGCCCGCAGATTGTCTTCAATAAACGATCCTGATTCCAACCGCAATGTATCCAGATCACAAACTGCCCGTAATTTAGCAGGCAAATGTATCTCCAGAAAGTCTCTGGCCGTATCGATATGACTTAAAAACTGTTTAAAAACAGCGTCATGTGGCGTTGATGTCTTTTTTTTCTTCATCGGTGAATGGTAGCATACTTTCTTTTATATTGAAGGAATATTAAGCAAGAAACCGAGCTGACTGAG
>NZ_JBEJZY010000423.1:0-246 GCF_040256935.1 Photorhabdus viridis | reverse complement strand
AATCCACACAGTGTGATGACGACGGACAATACCCTCAACCTGCCAACCTTCCTGACCCGGGTCACACAGGTGCGGCTGAAACTGCAACAGATGAACGCCAGTGATGACCCGCTGGAAATGGCGGGAAGGCTGGCACAGACGGTGTTTCAGGGCAAAAGCACCGACCTGACAGAGACGCAGGGCTACGGCAATCTGATGGCGGCCAGTTTGGGTGACCCATGGCACGGTTTTGGTCAGACGATGTTC
>NZ_JBEJZY010000422.1:0-247 GCF_040256935.1 Photorhabdus viridis | reverse complement strand
TTCATGATGATGGCCTCTTAAAAAAATAAATCACACGCTGTCAATATATCGCTAACAGGGTGAGGGCGACCATCTCATTAGTGTGGGGCACTTGAGTTATTTAGCGGTAAAGTGGGCAATTCAACCGGACTATTACCCGTAGGCGTCACAAGAGGTCGTGACTTTAATCTGATCACAAGGCAAAAAGTGCACCGTAATCCCGCAGGTATCACCGCCATTTTGATAATAGGGCACTGGCACCACCTGA
>NZ_JBEJZY010000421.1:0-247 GCF_040256935.1 Photorhabdus viridis | reverse complement strand
ACATTGGTTGACCGCAAGACGCTGTATACAATTATCGTTAAACTTGATAGCAAGCAGGCATCAGAAGTCGCGAAAGCGGCAGTGAAAGTATTATACCCGTTAAAACAAAAGGTTAAGACCATCACGTTCGATAACAGTTTGGAGTTCGCAGATCATGAAATCATCGGTGAAGAATTAGAAACCCAAATTTACTTTGCTCACCCTTATTCGCCTTGGGAAAGAGGGATCAATGAGAATATCAATGGGT
>NZ_JBEJZY010000420.1:0-249 GCF_040256935.1 Photorhabdus viridis | reverse complement strand
AAAACAGCAAATATGATGAAAAACCCCAGGCTGGCTCGCGCTATCAGTGACGCTGGCTGGTATGGATTCATCACAAAACTGGAATACAAGGCAGCAGAAAAAGGCGTTCATTTGGTGAAGCTGGATCAATGGTTCGCCAGTTCGAAAACCTGCCATTGTTGCGGTCATAAAATGCCGGAAATGCCGTTACATAAGCGCATCTGGCCATGTCCTGAATGTGGCGTTGAGCATGACCGAGATATCAATGCG
>NZ_JBEJZY010000419.1:0-249 GCF_040256935.1 Photorhabdus viridis | reverse complement strand
AACACGACTTGAGGTAATCTTTATGTTTTCAACTTGCGCCGAACAATGGGCAAATGACACGTTTCAACATGCGGAATTAGGTGATAAACGCCGTACCAACCGCCTGGTGAAGGTGGCCTGTTCGTTGGCTAACCATATAGGACAATCGCTCGTGCAATCTCTTGACTCTCCTGCCGATGTTGAAGCGGCCTACCGACTGACCCGAAATTCCGCCATTGCGCCTCAGGCCATCGCCGAAGCCGGATTTAC
>NZ_JBEJZY010000418.1:0-249 GCF_040256935.1 Photorhabdus viridis | reverse complement strand
AAAATGTTGATCGTATCTCAGATACTTTTATTTTCTTCTTAAGCGAAGTTCAGGTTAATCAGAAAAAGAATCAGCTTTCTAGCTGGGATATTAGAGTGCCAGTTAGTTCAGCGTTATCCTGCCCTCAGGGCGGGATTCCACTTTGCTTATTTTTCATTTCACCTTCTTTTCCCCGGCTGTTGGCCGCTTTTTGGTAAAGAGCAACGCCGGCATCGATATCATAAACACTGACAACATGCAAAGCGGTGT
>NZ_JBEJZY010000417.1:0-251 GCF_040256935.1 Photorhabdus viridis | reverse complement strand
TTTTCGTTTCTGTTGACGGTCAGCCGCAAGTGCAACTGCTGGCGCCGGATAGCGGCCTGCGGTTATCCCAACATGACCTGCGCGGGCTCCCGGAGGCGGAGGGTGTGCTTGAACGCCTGTGTGCGGAAGAAGCGCGGGCCTCATTTGACCTTGAGCGTGGTCCGCTTGTTCGCGCTTCGCTTATCCGGCTTGCCGATGATGAATACCGGTTCCTGCTCACCCAGCATCACATTATTTCCGATGGCTGGTCT
>NZ_JBEJZY010000416.1:0-252 GCF_040256935.1 Photorhabdus viridis | reverse complement strand
GGACAATACCCTCAACCTGCCAACCTTCCTGACCCGGGTCACACAGGTGCGGTTGAAACTGCAACAGATGAACGCCAGTGATGACCCGTTGGAAATGGCGGGAAGGCTGGCGCAGACGGTGTTTCAGGGCAAAAGCACCGGCCTGACAGAGACGCAGGGCTACGGCAATCTGATGGCGGCCAGTTTGGGTGACCCATGGCACGGTTTTGGTCAGACGATGTTCGTGCAGCCGTTAAATCAGGCGTGGCAGGA
>NZ_JBEJZY010000415.1:0-253 GCF_040256935.1 Photorhabdus viridis | reverse complement strand
TTGCCAGTGAATGCCGCGGATGAGCCAGTCAAACTGGGCGGGCGTCATCACCCAGCTGCGCTCGCCCTGCTTCGGCCAGACAAAATGGGCCCGGTGCAGACGGCGGGTACAGAGCCAGACGCCGTGTCGGTCCCAGCGCAAAACCTTGAGGCGGGAGCGGGCCTTGTTGCAGAAGACAAAAGCGGCTTCTTCCTGCCAGCGTAAATTCAGTCCCTCGAGGTGTTGAGTCAGGGCATCAATGCCCCGGCGCATG
>NZ_JBEJZY010000414.1:0-253 GCF_040256935.1 Photorhabdus viridis | reverse complement strand
CTTTAATAATACGGTGCGTCCTTACAGAATCACGGATGCCAAAGGCGGAGAAAGCCATTTTATCTGGAATGGTCAGGGGCAGCTGATCCGCCACACCGACTGTTCTGGGCAGAGCAGCGCATGGCACTACGACAATGAGCATCGGTTGAGCCGCTTTACCAATGCGTTGATGGAAAGGGTCAGTTATGACTATAACGATAACGGCCAGTTAATCCTCATCACCTATCCTGACGATTCCACCGAACACATGGCA
>NZ_JBEJZY010000413.1:0-254 GCF_040256935.1 Photorhabdus viridis | reverse complement strand
GCTTCGAACCCCGCTATTCTCCCTGGCTGATACCGCTGGATATCAACCAGCCTGAGGATGCTCACATGCTGGAGTTGAGTATTACCCAAGCGTTGCAGGAGGCCGACCCGGTGGAGTTAATTGCCGGACGAGGTCGAATGGTGTGTGGCTGGCTGTTTAGCGCCAGCCCGATATCCACGATTGCACAACATCTTGGTATGACGGCGGTACAAACCCTGTCATCGGTACGGCAAATCGTGCTGCGTTTTTATGAT
>NZ_JBEJZY010000412.1:0-254 GCF_040256935.1 Photorhabdus viridis | reverse complement strand
CTTCGGGGAAAGATATTTATTTAAGCGCAGCAAAAGATATTGATTTGAGCTCCGCAGAATTAACCTATCAAGATCATATCCTGCCTCTAGACTCAACAGAGCTCAACAGCAAAATCACCGCAAAGAATAATATCAGTATCATGAGTGGCGGGGATATTAACGGGAAAGCCGTTCAGATACAGGCTAACGGTAATACATTATTATCCGCCGGAAGAAATATCACATTACCGTCCCTGGCTTATTCTGTCATTAAC
>NZ_JBEJZY010000411.1:0-256 GCF_040256935.1 Photorhabdus viridis | reverse complement strand
TACTCCTCCTGCTAACCCCAAAGGGTCAGGGCTGAGGTAACAACAGCCTTCCGGCAAATAATAACGGTGCCGATTGTAGCAAAGCCCTGATTCCTCATCAAAAAGTTGCCCCGCAAATCGGAGTCCCGGATCCAGTTGCGGGTTTTCATCCTGCTCCGCCAGACGCCGCCCGTACAGCGACTGTTTCGGCTGCCGCCACACCCGTTTCCCGGCCGGGTCGAACAATGCCAGCGGCTCACCCGTCGGCGCACTCACC
>NZ_JBEJZY010000410.1:0-256 GCF_040256935.1 Photorhabdus viridis | reverse complement strand
GCGCTAACATCGGGAAAGTGCCCGTCGGGGCGAGTTGATATGTTCTTTAACAGGGCGGGAAAAAGTGGCGAAGAAAAAGGCTGCTAAATCAGGGGGAAAGGTCCGCTCAACCGTATGATGGCGTCGGGATAGTCCCTAAGATCCCATAGGGTTAGCGGGCGGATTGAACCTGTATCAGTATGCCCCCAATCCGATGACTTGGATTGACCCTTGGGGATTAAATAAAACACCAGCTCAATTACCAGATAAAATAATC
>NZ_JBEJZY010000409.1:0-256 GCF_040256935.1 Photorhabdus viridis | reverse complement strand
CCATCAGCGAGTGGCCGCCGAGTTCGAAGAAGTGGTCGTGCCGGCTGATGCGTGCCAGCCCCAGCAGGTTTTGCCAAATCTGCGCCAGCGTGGTTTCCCGTTCACCCACAGGGGCTTCATAGTCACGGGTGACGGCGGCTGACTGGTCAGGCGCGGGCAGCGCCTTGCGGTCCAGCTTGCCGTTCGGGGTCAGCGGGAAAGCCGCCAGCATCACAAAGGCACTGGGCAGCATATAATCGGCCAGCTGCTGTGCCAG
>NZ_JBEJZY010000408.1:0-257 GCF_040256935.1 Photorhabdus viridis | reverse complement strand
GCTTCGCCACTTTACGCCAGCATCTGGCGGCCTGGCTGGAAGCCGTGCAGGGACAGGGCTTAAGCGAACGGACTCAGGAGTCCTATGAAGAACGGCTGTTGCCGTTCGTCAACTGGTGCGAAGCGCGTGGCGTGATGACGGCACCGCAGGTCAGCCTGCCGTTACTGGAAAGTTACCAGCGCTGGCTGAGAAGCCACCGTAAAGCGGACGGCCAGCCCTACACCCCGGGCAGTCAGCGGGACCGCCTGAGTGTCTTA
>NZ_JBEJZY010000407.1:0-258 GCF_040256935.1 Photorhabdus viridis | reverse complement strand
TCCGGGGTATATCGGCTACGGCTCATGGTGTCAGTCTCCAGGTGAAGATAAGGAAGCGGTAGCGTGCATGGGCCAGGGAGGAAGAACAAGGTGAGATGACCGGACTCTTACTGTTCCGGTGAACTCACCTTGCGTTGTCAGATAACAACAAAATGGGATGTTAACGGAAGGGATTCTCAGGCCAGGGCAACAGCTCATTCAACCGATTGTTCGGCCAGTCAGGCAGCCGGCTGAGGACATCACGTAACCAGACCCAGG
>NZ_JBEJZY010000406.1:0-259 GCF_040256935.1 Photorhabdus viridis | reverse complement strand
ATGGTACGCTTCGCCATACAGGGTCTCATCGCCCCGCGTCACATCCACTTCGGCATCCATACCGTACTGCGGCAGCGCGTCACGGTAGTCATAATCCCGGGTCGCCACTTTACCTGCCACCACCTGATGCGCGGTTTCCATGCCCCATACCGCGTCTTCTTCCCCGCCGTGCATGCCTGATGGAGGGCGGGCCGGCATATAGACATTAAACTGGTAGTAACGCTGATCGTCGTAAAACTCCACCACGTCAATTTTCAGC
>NZ_JBEJZY010000405.1:0-259 GCF_040256935.1 Photorhabdus viridis | reverse complement strand
TTACATTGGCGGTGGCGCTGCCAGCTCCGGGCGCTGGCTGGCGGCCCCAAATCCGTTGACGGTCGGGTTAATGGGATTGTTTTATTCACCGAAGCTGAATGAAGGCGAAGAGGACTACTTAAACCACTATCGCCTGAGTGAGATTGCCGAACAGTTTGGCAAAGCCCCGACTCGTGTGCGTTTCCGCTGGATCAGAGATGAAAAAAGCGGCAGGATGACGGTTCAGGGGTATCACGTCAGCGCGGAAAGTGGTCTGGAT
>NZ_JBEJZY010000404.1:0-259 GCF_040256935.1 Photorhabdus viridis | reverse complement strand
TACCGCCACGGTCAGGCGGTTGTCGCCATCATAGCGGTAATCCTGGGTTTCGCGCATGCTGCCCGCCCGGCGGGTTATGTTGCCGTGCGGGTCATGCTCATAGCGCCATTCCCGCCAGTGGTTCAGGCGATCGCCCTGCGGCTCCATTGTCTTAGACAGCCCCCGCTCTTCCGCTTCACGCCCCAGTATCGCCTGCGGTGGCTCCAGCAGGTTATCCGCCCGGTCATACCACAACATATCCTCATAAGCGTTACCCCAA
>NZ_JBEJZY010000403.1:0-259 GCF_040256935.1 Photorhabdus viridis | reverse complement strand
GTGACGTTATGTTGTTTTGGTCGGGGATTTGATGTCGTATGGAAGCAAGGTATTGTTAGGTCAGGATCTCACTTATTTTGTATGGTTAATTTGATTTTAAATAAACCATAAAGAGGCTTGGAAAACACTTTCTCTCTCGATTCGATGTTATTAATCACGAAGTATTGAAAGCACGATTAATCGCATTAAAAAATTTTTTAAGTAAAAGATGTTACATGGTTGAAAAAGGTTTTCGAAAAGAGAGATAAATCATTAAAGA
>NZ_JBEJZY010000402.1:0-260 GCF_040256935.1 Photorhabdus viridis | reverse complement strand
CTGGTTGACAGCCAGAAACCGCACCCGGATAAACGGGGTGAAGGGTTTGAGCTGCGTACCGATGACTGGGGCGCGATCCGCGCCGGGAAAGGGCTGTTTATCAGTGCGGATAAACAAGCCAACGCGGGGGGAGACGTGTTGGCAATGCCGGCGGCCATCAGTCAGTTACAACAGGCGCAGGCGTTAACCGAAGCATTACGGGGTGCGGCTGAAACCGCCAAAGCTGAATTAGCGGATTTGCAGCAACAGAAAACGTTATT
>NZ_JBEJZY010000401.1:0-262 GCF_040256935.1 Photorhabdus viridis | reverse complement strand
GATGGATGCCGGGGTGGCTTTCGGCAGGGAACAACAGCTCACTCCCGGCGTCGCCCTGAGTCCGGCACAGATGGCGCTGCTGACCGCCGATATTGTCTGGCTGACTCACCAAACCGTGACCTTGCCGGATGGCACCACGCAGGTGGTGACCGTGCCACAGGTGTACGCCCGGGTGAAATCCGGCGACCTGAGCGGTGACGGCGCCCTCCTTGCCGGCAATACGGTAGCGCTTAACAGTCAGGGCGATATCACCAACAGCGGC
>NZ_JBEJZY010000400.1:0-262 GCF_040256935.1 Photorhabdus viridis | reverse complement strand
AGCACAGTCCCTCAGCTACGGCGAACTGAACCGCCGCGCCAACCGGCTGGCTCATCATTTGCTGGCCCTCGGCGTGCAGCCGGATGACCGGGTCGCTATCTGCGTTGAACGCAGTCTGGAGATGGTCGTGGGCTTGCTGGGCATTCTGAAGGCCGGAGCGGCTTATCTGCCGCTTGACCCGGCCTACCCGGCCGAACGGCTGGCCTATATGCTCAGTGATGCGGCGCCGGTGGCCCTGCTTACCCAGACTGCCTTGCTGGAA
>NZ_JBEJZY010000399.1:0-262 GCF_040256935.1 Photorhabdus viridis | reverse complement strand
TTCTTGGAGTCCTTCCTGACGTCCTTCTTGGTGCCCTTCCTGACGTCCTTCTTGGTGCCCTTCCTCGCGTCCTTCTTGGTGCCCTTCCCGGCGTCCTTCTTGGCGTCCTTCCAGACGCCCTTCAATAAACCCTTTCTGGCGCCCTTCCAGGCGCCCTTCAATAAACCCTTTCTGGTGCCCCTTCTGCTCCAGTTTCTGCGCTATTGTCATCAGTACCTCCTCATACCTCGGGGACTGTTCTGCCAGTCGCCGGATAAAACCC
>NZ_JBEJZY010000398.1:0-263 GCF_040256935.1 Photorhabdus viridis | reverse complement strand
GGACAATACCCTCAACCTGCCAACCTTCCTGACCCGGGTCACACAGGTGCGGTTGAAACTGCAACAGATGAACGCCAGTGATGACCCGTTGGAAATGGCGGGAAGGCTGGCACAGACGGTGTTTCAGGGCAAAAGCACCGACCTGACAGAGGCGCAGGGCTACGGCAATCTGATGGCGGCCAGTTTGGGTGACCCATGGCACGGTTTTGGTCAGACGATGTTCGTGCAGCCGTTAAATCAGGCGTGGCAGGAGATCCTGAAAC
>NZ_JBEJZY010000397.1:0-263 GCF_040256935.1 Photorhabdus viridis | reverse complement strand
ACATCAACTGGCCACACATTAGTACGTAATGCAACACTATCGACATTTGAATATCAAGCAGGTACTCCCAACAATGATGAGAATCCAGGCAAAGTTGTACATATATTATTTTGGGGGGTATAAATGGTCTATTTCTCCAGAAAAGAATGTGTTTTTTATAATGAAGCTCATGAAGAGTGTGTTGAAATAACAGCAGAAAAACACAATGAATTACTTGACGGTCAATCACGCGGGTTTGCTATCGTCAGTGATAAAGAGGGTTA
>NZ_JBEJZY010000396.1:0-264 GCF_040256935.1 Photorhabdus viridis | reverse complement strand
TAACAACGTCAGTAAAGATAAAAAGTGGATATGATTAGCGTTCATTAAACATAATACGGTGATGATTAAACTTAACAAAAAACAGAGGTTAAAAGTGATAAAAACGACGGTCAAAATTTTATACCGATTAAAACTATCAGTTAAAAACATGAATTTTAATCACAGGTTAAATCCTGCCAATAATAAAACGCATAGCAGAATTCACTTTATTTACTCTGCCTTGTTTAATTTATTCATCAATGATTCCATATTCCACTTATTTTA
>NZ_JBEJZY010000395.1:0-265 GCF_040256935.1 Photorhabdus viridis | reverse complement strand
GGCGTAAATATGAAGAATTTTGAAGACTTCTACCGAGAAGCACTCTCTCAGATAAAACATGATATGCGTCACGCGGCGCAAGAACATCCACACCTTGCCCCCTTTACCGCCAAATCTGGTGACCCGGATATTCTCCGGTTACTGGAAGGTTTTTCGCTTCTGGCTGCCGGTCTTCAGCAAAAAATTAATGATGCTTTCCCTGAAGTGGTTAACCCTATTTTACGCAATGTCTGGCCGATACCGTTACATCCTATTCCTTCAACCA
>NZ_JBEJZY010000394.1:0-265 GCF_040256935.1 Photorhabdus viridis | reverse complement strand
GCTCTTCATAGACTAATGCTATCGCGTCAGGCGTTTTCGCCACCTGCTGTTCAAACAACTGATGAATGCACAATTGCTCAGGATAGGCGATTTCCGTGGCATTCCAGGTTTTCAGCAACAACCGGCGCTCCGCCGGCGCCAGGATATCAATCGTCCCAACCGGCTGTTGAGCCTGCCCGACCATCGCTTGCAGCACCGCGTGCAGATATCCTACCTGTCGCGCCATGGTCGCGGCATCAAACAGCGCCGAGGCATAATTCAGCGC
>NZ_JBEJZY010000393.1:0-265 GCF_040256935.1 Photorhabdus viridis | reverse complement strand
CCGCATCAAAGGAAATACTGGCATTCAGGCTAACCCGATAAGGCGCTGGCGAACACGCAAATGCGCTCTCTGTCAGCGTTCCATGTAAATTTAACAAAGAGCCATGCTCAACCATGACACCCTTCGGTGTACCGGTGGAGCCGGAAGTGTAAATCACATACGCCAAATGACGGGAGGTCAACCCAGGGACCTGCGGATTACTGTCTGCCTGATCAGGCAAAATATGAAGGTCCAGTACCGTCAGTCCGGCCAGCGCTTCCCTGCC
>NZ_JBEJZY010000392.1:0-265 GCF_040256935.1 Photorhabdus viridis | reverse complement strand
GAGAAAACAGAAACTACACGCAGGTGGTATGGCAAAAAGAAAACCACCACACGCACCCGTCATGATGTCACGAACAAAGTCACTGAATTTACCGCCGGCGGCGATATTAACTTGTTAAGCCGGGATGACAGCACTTATGAAGCCAGCAAAATCGCCACCCATCAAAATGCTAAACTGACCAGTACTCACGGTCAGGTTAATTTTAAAGCGGTAAAAAACAGTACCTTTGCGCAAACGATTACCCATTCCAAAGGGTTCTACATCA
>NZ_JBEJZY010000391.1:0-266 GCF_040256935.1 Photorhabdus viridis | reverse complement strand
ACAATCCCATTAACCCGACCGTCAACGGATTTGGGGCCGCCAGCCAGCGCCCGGAGCTGGCAGCGCCACCGCCAATGTAACGCATCACCAGCGCTTCCCCATCCGCTGCCACACTACGGGTGGTGGCTGCCACTGCCGTAGCAGCCGCTTCAGCTTTCGCTTTTCCACCACGAAACCAGCGTTTATACCACGGTAATTTTTTATCCTGCGGCTTATCCGGTTCAGGTGGGTGTTTCTTGCCCTGAGGAGGCGGTTCAGGCTTTTGC
>NZ_JBEJZY010000390.1:0-266 GCF_040256935.1 Photorhabdus viridis | reverse complement strand
TTTAAAGATATTCTTTGTATTGCAAAAAATAAGATAAACAGGAGACGTTGATATGCCCATACCGTTACTGGTCCCTGTCGCAGTGGGTGCGGCTGAATATGTTGCCAGCGCTTGTGCCGGGGTATTAATTGCTGTCGGCATCATGGAAGCTAGTAAACCTCAGCTCTGCTTAAGAACAGAGATTTCAGAAGCACGTAGATTCAGACTCGGTCTTATCGCTTGGAATGTAAATGCGCCGCTTCTATGCGTTTCGTGCATTGACTCAA
>NZ_JBEJZY010000389.1:0-268 GCF_040256935.1 Photorhabdus viridis | reverse complement strand
TGAGCAGTTAAAAAGCGTGCTAAACTACTTATTACAAGCGGGAGATACCGCCGATCCAGAGGGTTTTATCCGGCGACTGGCAGAACAGTCCCCGAGGTATGAGGAGGTACTGATGACAATAGCGCAAAGATTGGAACATAAAGCACGTCAGGAAGGGCGTCAGGAAGGATTGCAGGAAGGCGAAAAACGGGGAATTCTGAAAGTCGCGTGGGCGATGATGGACATGGGTATCGATCGTGAAACGATAATGAAAACGACCGGGTTGAGC
>NZ_JBEJZY010000388.1:0-269 GCF_040256935.1 Photorhabdus viridis | reverse complement strand
CCGTGCATGCCTGATGGAGGGCGGGCCGGCATATAGACATTAAACTGGTAGTAACGCTGATCGTCGTAAAACTCCACCACGTCAATTTTCAGCCGGTCGTCCGCGGTCAGTTTGTACCAGATCCCCACTTCCGCCAGCAGGCGTTGCACAAAATGTAAGTCATCTTCGCCGTATTGCATCACCTGATCCCGCTTCGGGCCGGGGTACGCCAGGGTGAATAAGAAATCCTGACCGCGAAAACCGTGACGTTCACGCAGGATTTTTTCCAC
>NZ_JBEJZY010000387.1:0-271 GCF_040256935.1 Photorhabdus viridis | reverse complement strand
CGTTTCACGATCGATACCCATGTCCATCATCGCCCACGCGACTTTCAGAATTCCCCGTTTTTCGCCTTCCTGCAATCCTTCCTGACGTCCTTCCTGACGTCCTTCCTGACGTCCTTCCTGACGTCCTTCCTGACGTCCTTCCTGACGCCCTTCCTGACGCCCTTCCTGACGTCCTTCCTGACGCCCTTCCTGACGTGCTTTATGTTCCAATCTTTGCGCTATTGTCATCAGTACCTCCTCATACTTCGGGGACTGTTCTGCCAGTCGCCGG
>NZ_JBEJZY010000386.1:0-272 GCF_040256935.1 Photorhabdus viridis | reverse complement strand
GGCTAAAACCTTATTGCATCGATTAAAAAATGGATTTTAATAACAGTTAAAAACTTTTCAATTATAAAAATATCGGTAAAAGACAATTGGATTTATTAATGCCTATATACCCATTAAAAAAGGGGGAATAAGAATGTTAAATAGATAAATTAGATAATATATTTTTAAAAATGAACAAATTTTAATAATGTTTTTAACCTGTAAATAAAATTTTTATCAGTCAGTTAAAAAACCGAAAATGAAAAAAGGAGTAAAAAAATCCGTAAATACAT
>NZ_JBEJZY010000385.1:0-273 GCF_040256935.1 Photorhabdus viridis | reverse complement strand
TTATCACCTAATTCCGCATGTTGAAACGTGTCATTTGCCCATTGTTCGGCGCAAGTTGAAAACATAAAGATTACCTCAAGTCGTGTTTTTTATTGAGATCAATCTATGAGGTAAAAGTTCAATAACGCGGGGGCGGGTTAAAATATTTGTGTAGGAAAGACAGGTGCAGACGGCGGGTACACAGCCAGACGCCGTGTCGGTCCCAGCGCAAGACCTTGAGGCGGGAGCGGGCCTTGTTGCAGAAGACAAAAGCGGCTTCTTCCTGCCAGCGCA
>NZ_JBEJZY010000384.1:0-274 GCF_040256935.1 Photorhabdus viridis | reverse complement strand
TTAACCTCTGTTTTTTGTTAAGTTTAATCATCACCGTATTATGTTTAATGAACGCTAATCATATCCACTTTTTATCTTTACTGACGTTGTTAAATAACTGGTGAGAAAACATTTTAATACTCATCTACTTGGATAATATCCTTTTACGTACAGATTTATTTTTAATTAGCTATTAATGGTTAATGATCTTCGATTAAATGCGATTAATTTCCCTTTGAAAATGCTCATTTATTGCGTTAAATCCGCTTTGATATAAGATTTTAATACGGCGGTA
>NZ_JBEJZY010000383.1:0-275 GCF_040256935.1 Photorhabdus viridis | reverse complement strand
CCGTTTGGGTAGCGTTATTGAGTATGGCGCCTTGAGTGGCAACGTTAAACGCTTGGTAGGTGTTATGGGATATCCCGGCGTCATTCGGTGTGGCGATATTGACAACCGGGACATCGCCCTGATGTTGTACCTGTGTTTGGTGATTATCCGGCGTTATTCCAGCCGCCATAGCCGGATGAAGGGGATAAACGGCGGTCAGGTAAATTAAAAGATAACTCGTGGCCCTGACCACTCGGGTGTTGCGTTGATCCATCGGACTTTCTCTTTTCTTAAGT
>NZ_JBEJZY010000382.1:0-276 GCF_040256935.1 Photorhabdus viridis | reverse complement strand
CGGCCGGCTGACCTGGCGGAGATTACCGACCCCGCCTATGCCAGTCTGGCCAGACAGTATACATACGATGCGGCCCTGAACCTGACGGCGGCCCGTGACGATGCGCAGCGGTTGCACTATATCCTCAACGGCAACGGCCAGGTGGTCTCGGTGAGTGATGAAAGGAACCTGCGCGAGCATTATCAGTATGATGTCACCGGTTACCCGTCCCGGCGATTTGACGGGGTGCAGGAGATTATGGGGGAAACCCTCTACCAGGCGGGGCACCGCCTGAAC
>NZ_JBEJZY010000381.1:0-277 GCF_040256935.1 Photorhabdus viridis | reverse complement strand
GCAGGAAGGCTTAAGCCAGCCTTTTCGTTACGTTATTGAATTCACCAGCCCGGAGAAAGATATCAAACCGGCGCAGATGCTGATGCGGGACGCCGCGTTTACCCTGACGTCACCCGCGATTAATCCGGGGATGCGGGGCATGCCGGTGATACCGCCGGCGCCGTTGCGCACAATCTACGGGGTGATCAGCGAATTTAAACTGCTGTCCACCTCGCGGGATGAAAGCCATTACGCGGTGACCCTGGAGCCCCGGCTGGCGTTGCTGTCGAGAAGCCGC
>NZ_JBEJZY010000380.1:0-277 GCF_040256935.1 Photorhabdus viridis | reverse complement strand
CAGCGTCAGTAAAGATAAATCGAATATGATCCGCGTTCATTAAACGTAATCCTATGATGAGTAAATTTAATAAAAAACCGGTGGTAAAAGGAGTAAAAACAACGGTTAAAACTTTATATTGCTTAAAACCATCAGTTAAAAAAATAACTGTTAATAACCATTTAAATCCTGCCCGATGGCCGCCACTGGCATTACGGCTATGAACAGCAGCAATTAAGTGAAGTGATTGCCCCGAACGGCTGCGCCACGCAACTGGCCTCTGACGGACTGGGCCGAC
>NZ_JBEJZY010000379.1:0-279 GCF_040256935.1 Photorhabdus viridis | reverse complement strand
CGGCCGTGTTTGTCCCATTCACTCAGACGGGTGTGGCCGTCCGCATCTGTGTAGCCGTTCGGCAGGCCAAATTCATCCCACAGAATATGGTGTTCCGTGCCATTGCGGTCGCGGCAGTGGATGATGTGGCGCGCGTCGTTGAGGCGCCAAACCGTGCGGGTGCCGTCATGCCAGTGTGCCGTGCGGGTCTCATCATCGTATGCCAGCCGATAGCCCGCCCCCTCGCTGGTTTGCTGGGCCATGACACGCCACAGCCCTTCTTCAGTCTGCTCCCACTGG
>NZ_JBEJZY010000378.1:0-279 GCF_040256935.1 Photorhabdus viridis | reverse complement strand
CGGCCGTGTTTGTCCCATTCACTCAGACGGGTGTGGCCGTCCGCATCTGTGTAGCCGTTCGGCAGGCCAAATTCATCCCACAGAATATGGTGTTCCGTGCCATTGCGGTCGAGGCAGTGGATGATGTGGCGCGCGTCGTTGAGGCGCCAAACCGTGCGGCTGCCGTCGTGCCAGTGTGCCGTGCGGGTCTCATCATCGTATGCCAGCCGATAGCCCGCCCCCTCGCTGGTTTGCTGGGCCATGACACGCCACAGCCCTTCTTCAGTCTGCTCCCACTGG
>NZ_JBEJZY010000377.1:0-280 GCF_040256935.1 Photorhabdus viridis | reverse complement strand
CTCTGGATCGGCAGTATCTCCCGCCTGTAATAAGTAGTTTAGCACGCTTTTTAGCTGTTCATCCGTATAGTAATCATACGTCAGCAGTATGACCAACTCTTGCAGTAACTCCGCCATATCTCGCTGCCGGATATGTTTTTGCACCATTTCCAATAGCGCGACCCGTTTATGCGTCAGGATTTCATCATCGGAGATGACCGTCACATCGACCAGCGGGAAGGGACCGGAATAGATTTCCTTCGCCAGGGCCGGATCATCGAAGCAGTCGAGCCAATTGGTA
>NZ_JBEJZY010000376.1:0-280 GCF_040256935.1 Photorhabdus viridis | reverse complement strand
ACGCGACCACATGAAATATCTTACCCTGATACAAAGTATCGCCCTGCTGCATCAGCACCAGCGCGAGGTGAAGACCGCGGAACACCGGGGCAAACGGCTTGAATATATCGAGGTGACCAAAGACGATATTAGCTTAGCAAACCGGCTGGCCCATGAGATATTAGGCCGCACGCTGGATGAGATGCCGCCCCAGACCCGAAAACTGTTGCTGCTGATACAGCAAATGGTGAAAGACACAGCGGCAGCGCAACAACGCCCGGTGAAAGATATCCGCTTTACC
>NZ_JBEJZY010000375.1:0-280 GCF_040256935.1 Photorhabdus viridis | reverse complement strand
TATTTTTCAATTCACTAAATCATCAATAAACCGTGCCTGATTGGATGGGTAAAAAAGAGAATGGTTATCAGTCAGATTATGCGAATGAGAATACATTCAATTAAGCAGCGTCATATTATGGGATAAACATGTCGGTTAATTATCGCTTTTATAGGATAATAAGTATGAAAATGAAAAAGCCTTATCCTGCGTGATAAAGCGGGCATATTTTTTCTCTTTTTGATGGTGCGAAAGTTATTGAGGATGGTGTTTCTGAAATAGGGAGCCGAAGTACGGGAAA
>NZ_JBEJZY010000374.1:0-282 GCF_040256935.1 Photorhabdus viridis | reverse complement strand
TGCGGAAGCCACGCTCTACCAGCAGATGCTGCAATCGGTGCAGAAGGATTATGCCGACCTGACCTTAAGGCAGATGACCGGCGACACCGAAGCGGCACGGCTGTTTACCACTCCGCGCGTGGTGCCGGGGATGTTTACCCGTCAGGCGTGGGAAGGGCAGATACAGAAAGAGATGGATAACGCGGTGGCTTCACGTAAGGAAGCGATTGACTGGGTGCTGAGTGATAACCGTCAGGCCGTCCCGGCAGCGGTGTCGCCGGCGGAGCTGAAAGCCCGCCTGAC
>NZ_JBEJZY010000373.1:0-282 GCF_040256935.1 Photorhabdus viridis | reverse complement strand
GTCTGCCCCAAGTCGGGGTCAAGTCTGGTTCGCCAAAACCGGCGGCAAGCCGCAGTAGCACAGGGCTGAATGACTCGCAAGTCTGGGCAGACAGAAAAGGACTGTTCCGGCAATATAAAAATCAAGTCATCGTACCGTAGTGATTTTTACCGATAACAACAACACGCTATATTCCCTACAGGAAATTACATCATGTCATTATCTGCTAAACATCAATCGGCACCCCTCGGGCTGACCCTGCGCCAGCATCTTGCGGCGTATCTGGATAACCTGCTGTTGCAG
>NZ_JBEJZY010000372.1:0-283 GCF_040256935.1 Photorhabdus viridis | reverse complement strand
AGGAGACGTTGATATGCCCATACCATTACTGGTCCCTGTCGCAGTGGGTGCGGCTGAATATGTTGCCAGCGCCTGTGCCGGGGTATTAATTGCTGTCGGCATCATGGAAGCAAATAAGGAGAAATCTATTGAAGACGATGAATATATTCACCGTAAGAAAATGGATTTTGTGATAAGTCCTGAAATCACGGATGAAGACAGAAATATCGTCTGGAGTGCCGAAGCGCATGCGGATTTTTGGGAGGATGATGATTTAGGGGAAGGATCAGTTGATACCAGTGCG
>NZ_JBEJZY010000371.1:0-283 GCF_040256935.1 Photorhabdus viridis | reverse complement strand
CGCTGTATCTTTGATACCCACGATTTCAACTTCTTCACCCACTTTTACGATACCGCGCTCTACACGACCGGTAACTACAGTACCACGGCCTGAAATAGAGAATACGTCTTCGATTGGCAGCAGGAATGGCTGGTCAATAGCACGCTCTGGTTCTGGGATGTAGCTGTCCAGGGCTTCTGCCAGTTCGATGATTTTTGCTTCCCACTCTGCATCACCTTCCAGTGCTTTCAGAGCAGAACCACGGATTACTGGCGTGTCGTCGCCTGGGAAATCGTACTGAGAC
>NZ_JBEJZY010000370.1:0-284 GCF_040256935.1 Photorhabdus viridis | reverse complement strand
ACGGGCAAGTATCATCGCAAAAGGTAATCTTATCGCTGACTTTAGCGACAGCATTAATATTGATACTGACTACCCACGTAAATCGCCGCCCAGTTCAGATTTCTATTATGATCTTCCCGCCAATAGTGAAAAACTGCCAGAAATACTGTCGGCTAAAAGTATCTTATTACATAGTGGAGAAATCACCCTCAAAGATAAAATCAACGCGGCTAATGATTTAAACATCATTTCTGAAAACGATATTACCCTTAAAAATTCAATACTTTCGACAGCCAATAATTTAT
>NZ_JBEJZY010000369.1:0-284 GCF_040256935.1 Photorhabdus viridis | reverse complement strand
CGCCCACCGAAGGGCGCTGCGCGGTTACCTCAGCCCCGGTGCGCGGCTGGCCGCCGGGTTGAGCTTCTTAGCCCCCGTGGCGCGCAAGGCGGACGCCTTCCGCTGTCAGCCACAGTGCAAAATCCCACCGCCGCAGTCGCCGCCGTCCCTGGCGGCTCCGGTGATAACATCGACCCTAAAACCCGCCCGCCAGCCTGTTAAGGTCAACAGCCACAGACCGGTAAGCCAGTCGGCCTGCGGCCTCCGCCGTTAATTACCCCCGCCCCGCCCCTGCTGCACTGGCT
>NZ_JBEJZY010000368.1:0-289 GCF_040256935.1 Photorhabdus viridis | reverse complement strand
GGACAGCCGGATTTATCATCGGCAAAGCGTCCCGGAAATCCTAAAAAGCTTGCTGAAAAAACACTATATTCTGGCCGACTCCCAACTGAATGAGTTTCATTACACACGCGAGTATGTGACGCAAAAGCGCGAGTCCGATTATGACTTTTTTGCCCGGTTAGTCGCCGAGGAAGGGCTAAATTTTTGGTTTGAAGACGACAAACTGTTTTTCAGTGACAGCCACTTAGGCATGACGGCCAATTTACCGTTGGTTTACAATCCGCAGGCACAAGTCGCCACTGAAATGAAT
>NZ_JBEJZY010000367.1:0-290 GCF_040256935.1 Photorhabdus viridis | reverse complement strand
CTGGGCCGTAACGACTTTCAGGTCAAGCTGCGTGGCTTCCGTATTGAGCTGGGGGAAATAGAAGCGCGCCTGACCCAGTGTCCGGGGGTAGCGGAAGCAGCCGTTATCGCCTGCGAAGATATCCCGGGGGATAAACGGTTAGTGGCCTATGTCCGGCCGCAGGCGGGTGCTGCACTGACGCCGGCGGATTTACGCCCGCAACTGGCACAGCAGCTGGCCGATTATATGCTGCCCAGTGCCTTTGTGATGCTGGCGGCTTTCCCGCTGACCCCGAACGGCAAGCTGGACCG
>NZ_JBEJZY010000366.1:0-290 GCF_040256935.1 Photorhabdus viridis | reverse complement strand
CTGGGCCGTAACGACTTTCAGGTCAAGCTGCGTGGCTTCCGTATTGAGCTGGGGGAAATAGAAGCGCGCCTGACCCAGTGTCCGGGGGTAGCGGAAGCAGCCGTTATCGCCCGCGAAGATATCCCGGGGGATAAACGGTTAGTGGCCTATGTCCGGCCTCAATCCGGTGTTGCACTGATGCCGGCGGATTTACGCCCGCAACTGGCACAGCAGCTGGCCGATTATATGCTGCCCAGTGCCTTTGTGATGCTGGCGGCTTTCCCGCTGACCCCGAACGGCAAGCTGGACCG
>NZ_JBEJZY010000365.1:0-293 GCF_040256935.1 Photorhabdus viridis | reverse complement strand
GCGCCTGCGCCGCTAAGGCGGTTTGCCGTACCCGCGCCAGTAATTCCGTCACCGTCAGTTCACCCGGAATATCAATACGCAACGCCAGTGTATTCACAAAGAACCCGATCAGGGGCTCCACTTCCTGACGACTGCGACCGGCACTCGGTGTCCCAATCACTACCGTTTCCTGACCGGACAGGCGCGACAGGACCACGGCCCAGGCTGACAACAGCGTCATAAATAACGTCACACCGTGCTGCTCACTCAGGCGTTTCAGCGCGGTCGTTAATGCCGCATCCAGATTAACCGGC
>NZ_JBEJZY010000364.1:0-293 GCF_040256935.1 Photorhabdus viridis | reverse complement strand
TGTGCCGCTGGACCCGGCGTATCCGGGGGAACGTCTGGCGCATATCCTGAATGATGCGGCTCCCTCAATCATATTGGCTGATGAGACCGGAAGGGTCGCGTTGGGCGAGGAGGCGCTGGCCGGGCTGACTCTGCTTGATCCGAATACTTTGCCTGATCAACCGGACAACAACCCGCAGGTACCGGCGCTGACTTCCCGTCATCTGGCCTATGTGATTTACACCTCCGGCTCTACCGGCGCGCCCAAAGGGGTGATGGTTGAACATCGTGGGTTGGTCAATCTTATTCGGGATA
>NZ_JBEJZY010000363.1:0-294 GCF_040256935.1 Photorhabdus viridis | reverse complement strand
ATTATCGTTTCACGGTCGATACCCATGTCGATCATCGCACACGCGATTTTCAGGATCCCCCGTTTTTCGCCTTTATGCAATCCTTCTTGGAGTCCTTCCTGGCGTCCTTCCTGGCGTCCTTCTTGGCGCCCTTCCAGACGCCCTTCAATAAACCCTTTCTGGTGTCCCTTCTGCTCCAGTTTTTGCGCTATTGTCATCAGTACCTCCTCATACCTCGGGGACTGTTCTGCCAGTCGCCGGATAAAACCCTCTGGATCGGCAGTATCTCCCGCCTGTAATAAGTAGTTTAGCACG
>NZ_JBEJZY010000362.1:0-295 GCF_040256935.1 Photorhabdus viridis | reverse complement strand
GAGATCATGGCAGACCGCTGGGCCGCAGGCTTTGAGGATAGCGTTGGGGCTGTTTCTGCTGGCGGGGATGACCGCGCTGGGCTGCTCGGCCTGGCATAACCGGCAAGAGTTGCGTCAGGTGGACGATGACTGGCAGCACTATCACGCTGTCGCCATGACGGATACGCGCGGCAAAGCGCAGGCAGTGGCGGTATTGCGGGACGATGCCGGTCGTCTTGAAGAGTATGACCGGCATGGAGTGCCGTGGCGTCTGGGATTAGGGCTGTATCAGGGGGCGCGATTACGTCTGCCGTTA
>NZ_JBEJZY010000361.1:0-295 GCF_040256935.1 Photorhabdus viridis | reverse complement strand
CAGTAAATAAAGCCGGGTATTGGCAAGCGGGCGACCAATCGTCGGGAAGGGATGCGCCGGCGCTATGCAGGCCAGCGTTGCATCCACGGTGCATTCGGTTGGGCCGTAGACATTATAAGCTGTCAGTTGCGGTATACCGGTTACCGTCCGCCAGGTTTGTACTGATATGGGTTCACCGCCAATCAACAGCGTCAACGCTTTTTGATGCTGAGACAAACCCGCTGCCAGCAACATCTCTAATTGCATTGGC
Source organism: Photorhabdus viridis (assembly GCF_040256935.1). Taxonomy (NCBI): domain Bacteria; kingdom Pseudomonadati; phylum Pseudomonadota; class Gammaproteobacteria; order Enterobacterales; family Morganellaceae; genus Photorhabdus; species Photorhabdus viridis. The sequence continues at coordinate 45 of NZ_JBEJZY010000361.1, read as the reverse complement.
GTACAATCCAGCACATCAAGATTTGTCCTGATTAAAAATTGCAAT
>NZ_JBEJZY010000360.1:0-297 GCF_040256935.1 Photorhabdus viridis | reverse complement strand
TTGCTCCGGGGTATATCGGCTACGGCTCATGGTTCCTCACAAGGTTAAGACAAAAACCTAGCGTGCATGAACCGAATGAGAGGAGCAAGGTGAGTTCACCGGACGTTTACGAAGCAGCGCCAGTGCCCGCACCCGAAATTGCCCGGGGTCATCCAGCGCCATTAAGTCATTGAGTGTCATGCCGACAGTGTACCGGATAATTCCCCGCCGTTATCCGGTAAAAGTGTGACCGGGGTAGCGGAATTAGCTTCGCCAGCCGGACAGGTCATCCCCCTCGACCTGTTGCCAGTGAATGCC
>NZ_JBEJZY010000359.1:0-298 GCF_040256935.1 Photorhabdus viridis | reverse complement strand
AGGGCGGATTGATAAAGCTCTTGAAGTCACTAAGCAGAAGGAGTATGGGGTTTTTTCTGATCAGCAGAAGGCTAAGCTCAGAGAGAATGTGACTCGTATCATGGTGGAAGCAAATGAGCCCGCTTTTGAGCAAGCTGTTGCCCATGATTGGGAGAAATACACGAAAGAGCTGAATCTGGCGAAACGGCAGGCATTTCACCAAAAGTATGCCGATTTTTGTGCTGAAGTGGCGAAAAAGCTGGAACAACTGGCCCAGCTCAGGGTGAGCTGGCTCCAGGAGCGTCGGTTTATCACCTGT
>NZ_JBEJZY010000358.1:0-299 GCF_040256935.1 Photorhabdus viridis | reverse complement strand
AGACGCGGATTATTTGGCCCGGCTGATTGATACCGCCGGTATCACCACATTGCACTTTGTGCCTTCCATGTTACAGCAGTTTGTGCAGATGGTTGCGCCGGAGCACGCCTGTGCCTCTCTCAAGCGGGTGATTTGCAGCGGTGAGGCCTTGCCGCAAGAGCTGCAACAGCGCTTTTTCTCCCACTTTAAGGCCGAATTGCACAACCTGTATGGCCCAACCGAAGCCGCGATTGATGTCACCTATTGGGTCTGTCAGCGCGAGGATAAACGCCACTTTGTCCCCATTGGCCGCCCGATTG
>NZ_JBEJZY010000357.1:0-301 GCF_040256935.1 Photorhabdus viridis | reverse complement strand
ATAAGACGGGTTTTGCGGATTCCGGTCCTTATAGATCACCCGTTGCGGGGTCATGGAGACGCCCAGACGCACCTGATTAATCACATTCATTTCAGTGGCGACTTGTGCCTGAGGATTGTAAACCAACGGTAAATTGGCCGTCATGCCTAAGTGGCTGTCACTGAAAAACAATTTGTCGTCTTCAAACCAGAAATTCAGCCCTTCCTCGGCGACTAACCGGGCAAAAAAGTCATAATCGGACTCGCGCTTTTGCGTCACATATTCGCGTGTGTAATGAAACTCATTCAGTTGGGAGTCGGCC
>NZ_JBEJZY010000356.1:0-303 GCF_040256935.1 Photorhabdus viridis | reverse complement strand
AGCGGGTTAACCGTGCCGTCTTTTAAGCTGATGCGGTTGGCACCCTGCGTCAAAGAGAGTGTATTAGCCTGAATTTTCCCGTTTAACTCAGTGGCCCGGCTGATGATATCGACATAATCTGTCGCCTTGCCCTCCAGCCCTTTGCCGCCAATGGTAATCTGGCCTTGTTTAACTTCCAACGCTTCCAGCGCCCCCTGTTTGTCAAACTGGGGTTTACCGGTGGTCAAGGTGGCGCTGGCGGTATTAATAAAACCACAGCCATCACAGGTAATACCGTTAGGGTTGGCAATCATCACATTGGCT
>NZ_JBEJZY010000355.1:0-304 GCF_040256935.1 Photorhabdus viridis | reverse complement strand
AATGGGCGCGGGTATCACATAGTTAATTTCATATTCGGGATAAGGCTGAACATAGTTTTCATCATCCACAATTGTGTGAGTTGTATTTCCGTTCGTAGGAATACCTGGAGGCTTTTTCTTCCAGATTACTCTAGCGACATCCTCAGTCTTTCCCCCATACACAGCACTATAAATAGAGTTTGGCACCATTCTGTATTTTGATACCCCGACCGTTTTTACTACCGATGTATCATTTGAAATAACGTATGCGTCTGCCACGCCATTTACTTCTAATACTGCGGCATAAATGGCATGTAATGAGTTT
>NZ_JBEJZY010000354.1:0-304 GCF_040256935.1 Photorhabdus viridis | reverse complement strand
CGGTAATATGCGTTTCGAATCGGTGCAAAATCACATCTACCGGGAAAACGGCAGGGAATTCACCGAATCAGTGACTCAGCAGGGCACTGAATTAACCAGCGGCGGCATACTCACGGTTATCTCAACCGGCAGTATTCTTTTCCAGTCCACCAAACTGGCGGCCAAAGGGGCGATGGATGTCGCGGCGCAAGGTGGTTACCTGTACGCTCAGGCGATGGAAGAATCCAGTCACTATGAGAAAACAGAAACTACACGCAGGTGGTATGGCAAAAAGAAAACCACCACACGCACCCGTCATGATGTC
>NZ_JBEJZY010000353.1:0-304 GCF_040256935.1 Photorhabdus viridis | reverse complement strand
TCAATTAGTCGAAAATAGATCGGCAACGATAAAAACCGTGAAAGGGGATTTGGTTGTCAGGACGCATGAGCTGAATAATGCCCGCAGTCTCTATTTTTTTGAAAAAAGAGACGTCGCTCCTAACCCGGCAGATAAAAATTTCAACATCCTCGAAGCACAACATAAACATGGACATAATTTAAAAAGTATGCAACCCAGTGTCCTCACATCGGGTGGAAATATTTATATTAACAGTGAGATATTATCAAATCAGGAATTGAGCAAAATTGAAGCCGAAAAAGATATTTTCCTGACGGGAAAAAAA
>NZ_JBEJZY010000352.1:0-305 GCF_040256935.1 Photorhabdus viridis | reverse complement strand
TCATGATTTTTCGGTGATAATGGTCAGCAAACCCGTCATTAATGAGGAAATATTTGCCCCTCAGTCTGCGATAAGATTATTCTGCCGCCCAATCATCGTCATCCGTCGTCGGCATATTGGTGTCAATACCCGGCGTCACCACAAAAATCGCTTTCGGCAACGTAAATCCCCGCAGTTTCAATAACGCCAGCGGTCCGCTGCCCATTTCCGTGCGTAATATCCAGGTTATCGGTAAACCATCCGGCATCATCCATGTCAGCCGATAGCGGCTTTCATCCAGCTTTTCCGCCTTCGCCTGTTCCAGC
>NZ_JBEJZY010000351.1:0-315 GCF_040256935.1 Photorhabdus viridis | reverse complement strand
CTGTTGAATGGTGTGGCAAACAGATTCAGCTGCATCCGGCGTTAAAACGGGGGATGGGGATACGGTGATATTGTGACGCAGCGCTTCCCGCTGTTGTTGGGCTTGCTGCAATAAGGCTTTTTGTTGTTGTGTGATGGTTTCTTGATCCGCCGAGCTGACAGGAATTGCCGCCTGGGCCAGTGCGGAGATTGCCAGCAGGATAATCCCGGTCAGGCTGCGGTGATAAAACGGTAATTTTCCCATAGACAATAATTAACAATTTGATAATGACATTATTAAACTATTCTAATGTGGTATTAATTTCCCGTCTGAATA
>NZ_JBEJZY010000350.1:0-315 GCF_040256935.1 Photorhabdus viridis | reverse complement strand
GAAGGACGCCAAGAAGGACGCCGGGAAGGGCACCAAGAAGGACGCGAGGAAGGGCACCAAGAAGGACGTCAGGAAGGGCACCAAGAAGGACGTCAGGAAGGACTCCAAGAAGGATTGAATAAAGGCGAAAAACGGGGGATCCTGAAAATCGCATGTGCGATGATCGACATGGGTATCGACCGTGAAACGATAATGAAAACGACTGGGTTGAGTCAGAACGAACTTGAGCAAATACGCCACTAACTCGTGCTGAGAGTTTTTAATCAGTATTCAATGATTCATGTTAAAAGAGGATCTTACGGTGACTGTCAGAAC
>NZ_JBEJZY010000349.1:0-316 GCF_040256935.1 Photorhabdus viridis | reverse complement strand
CCTGCAAGTGAACTCCGCAGTGCATACAGCCAAATTACAGTATGGTCATTCCATCCGTGGCATTAACTGGATCACCTTGCTATCCAAACGTTTTGTAGGACGCCTGGGCGGTGAAGTCTGGATACGCAAAACACTGGCGCGCTACCCGGATGTAGTGATTAGTTCTTACCCCAATGGTCTGATGATACGGGCGGGTCAATACCCGGATCTGACCCCGCTGCCGGGCAGTGTCCCGGAGAGTTATTTTGCCATTAACCAACTGATACGTCCGATACGGGTGATCCCCCGTGAAGGTCATTCTCTGCATTTTTATGGG
>NZ_JBEJZY010000348.1:0-319 GCF_040256935.1 Photorhabdus viridis | reverse complement strand
GCAAGCGCTAAACAACTTAGCCGGCACCATCGCCAGTAAGAAAAACCTGCAACTTAACAGTGGCGAGTTAAACAGTACCGGTGGCCGGATAGAATCTGCCGGCGATATGACGCTGGACACGCATGGAGAAAAACTGACCACGGCAAAAAGCGGGAAAAGTGGGGGCGTTGTCAGTAAAGGCACACTCACCCTGACCACCGGCGAAATAGACAACCGTGATGGAACCATTACTGGTACAGGAACAACAACCGTCACTGGCGGTGAACTGAAAAATCAGGGCGGAACACTCGTCAGCAAAAAAGGTGCGCTGACATTAACC
>NZ_JBEJZY010000347.1:0-319 GCF_040256935.1 Photorhabdus viridis | reverse complement strand
CACCTGGTCGGAGTACAAACGCTATTTTGAACAGGATGCCGCGCTGGAGCGCCGTTTCCAGCGGATTAACGTTGATGAGCCGGATGATGAAACCGCTTGCCTGATGTTGCGCGGGCTGAAAGCGCGTTATGCCCGCCACCACGGCGTCCATATTCTTGATAGTGCGGTACAGGCGGCGGTAACACTCTCCCGTCGTTACCTGGCTGGGCGTCAGCTCCCGGATAAAGCGGTGGATCTGCTGGACACCGCCAGTGCCCGGGTGCGCATGAGCTTAGATACTTCACCGGCATCGCTGACACAGTTAAAAACCGAGCGCGAT
>NZ_JBEJZY010000346.1:0-319 GCF_040256935.1 Photorhabdus viridis | reverse complement strand
ATCGCGCTCGGTTTTTAACTGTGTCAGCGATGCCGGTGAAGTATCTAAGCTCATGCGCACCCGGGCACTGGCGGTGTCCAGCAGATCCACCGCTTTATCCGGGAGCTGACGTCCAGCCAGGTAACGACGGGAGAGTGTTACCGCCGCCTGTACCGCACTATCAAGAATATGGACGCCGTGGTGGCGGGCATAACGCGCTTTCAGCCCACGCAACATCAGGCAAGCGGTTTCATCATCCGGCTCATCAACGTTAATCCGCTGGAAACGGCGCTCCAGCGCGGCATCCTGTTCAAAATAGCGTTTGTACTCCGACCAGGTG
>NZ_JBEJZY010000345.1:0-320 GCF_040256935.1 Photorhabdus viridis | reverse complement strand
GCTTGGCACGGGCCGTTGCGTTCAGGGAACGCAGATCCAGACAGGAGAGTGAAAAGCCGATGTCTGTAGGCGCTATCTGCTGGCAGGGCTGACCGTCAACCCGCGTAAAGTGGGTACGCAGGCTCGCTTGGCGGGCGACAAGGCGATCGAGTGCTGCGGTGAGGGCCTGCTGGTCAAGCTGACCGGAAAGCTGCAATACCGCGGGAATGTGGTAGGCCTGGCTGGCAGCGGAATCGAGTTGGCTGAGGAACCACAATCGCTGCTGGGCAAAAGAGAGTGGCAGAGGCAAGCTGTGATCGGCCGCCGGGATAACAGCCCGG
>NZ_JBEJZY010000344.1:0-320 GCF_040256935.1 Photorhabdus viridis | reverse complement strand
AATTAGTAGGTTCATAAATGGAAAATGTGGGAGCAACTATTCTTGCTCAGTATGCCGCTAGTCCAAAACTCAACTCACTTATTCGAAGTTTCAATGCCGCTGTTTCCTCTGTTGAGTTTATTAATACATTTTACGATCTGATTTGGAACATTGATACAGCAAACACTTACGGGCTGGATGTGTGGGGAAAAATAGTGAATGTCAGCAGGCGGCTGACTGTTAATGAAAATGTAAAATATATAGGTTTTGGTGAAGCTTTACTGAATGTTCCGACAACGACAGATCCAAATCCATTTGACCAAGCACCATTTTATTCCGGG
>NZ_JBEJZY010000343.1:0-320 GCF_040256935.1 Photorhabdus viridis | reverse complement strand
GGCTTATCTCCGGCCTCAGTCCGGCATTGAACTGGCGCCGGCGGATTTACGCCGGCAACTGGCACAGCATCTGGCCGACTATATGCTGCCCAGTGCCTTTGTGATGCTGGAAAGCTTCCCGCTCACGCCCAATGGCAAACTCGACCGCAAATCACTGCCAGCACCCGACCAGTCTGCCGTGGCAATGCATGCCTATGAAGCGCCCGTTAGCGAACTGGAAACGACACTGGCACAAATTTGGCAAGACCTGCTGGGGCTGGCGCGTGTCGGACGTTATGACCATTTCTTCAAACTCGGCGGTCACTCACTACTCGCAATTC
>NZ_JBEJZY010000342.1:0-320 GCF_040256935.1 Photorhabdus viridis | reverse complement strand
CCGGAGATCGATTTGCACCCCCGGATACAATCCTTGCTGTCCGGTGAGGAGGGTAACAGTACCCGTGGTTATGCTGATCGCACAGCCCGATTGCCAGAAAAAACGTGGCGGGCGCTGGCGCGAGAATGCTGTCATCCCAAAACATCCATTATTCCTTCATAAAATAAGGAGATACAGTCATGAATCGACCATTATGCAAAATGTGTGAGGCAACCGGCCCGGCGCTGCTGCCGGTACGTTATTCGGTGGTGCCGGATAGTCTCCATGAAACCTTGCCGGAATGGGCGGAGACGTCGTTTCCAGCGGCCAAAGGCTACCAT
>NZ_JBEJZY010000341.1:0-322 GCF_040256935.1 Photorhabdus viridis | reverse complement strand
TTTCTGCCCGTGCAGGTAAATCTCTTCCTGATCTTTGGCATCCTCAAACCGCAATTCATTAAAACCGTCACCTTTGTGAGTCTGGGTTTTAAACGTGGTGCGGGTTTTTTCGGCGGGTAAATCCAACGGTGGCCGGTTTAAGCCATTGTAAGTGCAGCCGGTGACAATCGGCCGATCAATATCGCCGTTCAGATAAGAGACTATCACTTCCTGACCGATACGGGGAACCGCCATAAAACCGTAACCGCTGCCATTCCAGCCTTGCGCAAACCGTACCCAACAAGACGCGTTTTCATCGGCTTTATCATAACGATCCCAGTGA
>NZ_JBEJZY010000340.1:0-325 GCF_040256935.1 Photorhabdus viridis | reverse complement strand
ATTAGGGTTGGCGTTAAGTTGCCCGGCCAGTTGTGATTGCGCCGCCTGAATGGCGTTATTCAACACGGCGCCCTGAGTGGCAACGTTAAATTCTTGATAGGTGTTATGAGATATCCCGGCGTCATTCGGTGTGGCGATATTGACAACCGGGACATCGCCCTGATGTTGTACCTGTGTCTGGCTATTATCCGGCGTTATTCCAGCCGCCATAGCCGGATGAAGGGGATAAACGGCGGTCAGGTAAATTAAAAGATAACTCGTGGCCCTGACCACTCGGTTGTTGCGTTGATCCATCGGACTTTCTCTTTTCTTAAGTTAATCTGGT
>NZ_JBEJZY010000339.1:0-325 GCF_040256935.1 Photorhabdus viridis | reverse complement strand
TGACAAACAGGGTGCGCTGGAAGCGTTGGAAGTTAAACAAGGCCAGATTACCATTGGCGGCAAAGGGCTGGAGGGCAAAGCGACGGATTACGTCGATATCATCAGCCGGGCCACTGAGTTAAACGGGAAAATTCAGGCCAACACGCTCTCTTTGACGCAGGGCGCCAACCGCATCAGCTTAAAAGACGGCACGGTTAACCCGCTCACCGGAGAAGGCGCTAAACCGCAATTAGCCATTGATACCAAAGCGCTGGGCGGCATGTATGCCAATAAAATCCGGCTGGTGGCTACTGAGGATGGCGTTGGGGTTAATTTGAAAGAGTTA
>NZ_JBEJZY010000338.1:0-325 GCF_040256935.1 Photorhabdus viridis | reverse complement strand
GAAAGCCGTTCAGATACAGGCTAACGGTAATACATTATTATCCGCCGGAAGAAATATCACATTACCGTCCCTGGCTTATTCTGTCATTAACCAGGCTAATGATAACAACAAGGATGACCGACATATTATTGCTCAAATCCGCGGTGATAAAAAACTGACGATGGCGGCAAATGGAGCTATCACCACCGCAGGCGCTCAATTGACTTCTGATGGTGATGTCACCCTCTCCTCCGGCGGTAATATGCGTTTCGAATCGGTGCAAAATCACATCTACCGGGAAAACGGCAGGGAATTCACCGAATCAGTGACTCAGCAGGGCACTGAA
>NZ_JBEJZY010000337.1:0-327 GCF_040256935.1 Photorhabdus viridis | reverse complement strand
ATTACAGGCGGGAGATACTGCCGATCCAGAGGGTTTTATCCGGCGACTGGCAGAACAGTCCCCGAGGTATGAGGAGGTACTGATGACAATAGCGCAGAAACTGGAGCAGAAAGGGCACCAAAAAGGGTTTATTGAAGGGCGTCTGGAAGGACGCCAGGAAGGGCGTCTGGAAGGACAGCAGGAAGGGCGTCTGAAAGGACAGCAGGAAGGGCGTCTGGAAGGACGCCAGGAAGGACTCCAAGAAGGATTGCATAAAGGCGAAAAACGGGGGATCCTGAAAATCGCGTGTGCGATGATCGACATGGGTATCGACCGTGAAACGATAAT
>NZ_JBEJZY010000336.1:0-328 GCF_040256935.1 Photorhabdus viridis | reverse complement strand
GGGCATGAGAAGCTGGAAACCACCCAAATCTATACCCGGGTGGCTATCGGTCACTTAAAGGAAGTGCATGAGCAGACCCACCCGGCAGAACGGCAGTCAAAGCAGGCAACGTCAGACGATAAGCAGGCGGAGAGTGACAAGCCGGACAGCCCGAAGCCGGTCTGAACGCGCTGCGTTGCCGGACCGTCTTTAAGGTTAGCCGGTTCCCGGTGAGCGCGTGGGGTGCAGTGAAAGGCAGACTGCGCGCCTCCCTGCGCACAGACTGCCTGCCCACCTTCTGAGTGCCGGCGGTAAATGGTGGCCGCCCGGCCCTCAACTCAAGTGTTCT
>NZ_JBEJZY010000335.1:0-328 GCF_040256935.1 Photorhabdus viridis | reverse complement strand
CGACGGTACTTTGTCGTGAAAATCAGATGCACAACCAGTTTACTGACGCTGTGCCGTTTTCGGAGAAATCCCTCCAGTGCCTCATACTGATGACTCAATTGATATATCCACCTAACCTGTTAAAATAGATGAATTATATCAATGAGCATTGACTATGTTAAGAGCCACAAAAGTACGCATTTATCCGACACCAGAACAGGCTGACTATCTTAATGCCCAGTTCGGTGCGGTGCGTTTTGCGTACAACAAGGCTCTGCACATCAAAAAACAGGCTTATAAACGCCACGGCGTGAATTTAAGCCCGCGTAAAGAGCTGAAACCGTTACTG
>NZ_JBEJZY010000334.1:0-331 GCF_040256935.1 Photorhabdus viridis | reverse complement strand
GGCAAAAATTTAAGCAAGTGTTAGGTGAAGGAGGTAGCAACAAAGCTGGTAATGTTAAAGTGTTTGCAACCGAAAAATTGACTGAGCAGAATATCCGCGCTTATGCAGAAAGTTTAACGGGTGGAGTACCTTTCACAGAATTACCTAATAAACCTGGTCGTTATTATGTCAAGTTAGCAAACGGTAGTACCGTAAACTTGCGTAAGGTTTCAACCAGTGCAGATAGAACTAAAGCACACTGGACGATTGAAATTATTGGTGATGAGCAAATAGGAAAATTGCAAGATAAGGTTAAGAAACCTGTGAAAATAAAGTTTCAATAAGGCATTAA
>NZ_JBEJZY010000333.1:0-331 GCF_040256935.1 Photorhabdus viridis | reverse complement strand
CGCTTCTCCCAACGCCAATACCACCGATTCACATACCGCCGGGTGTTCTATCAACCGGGCTTCAATTTCCCCCGGTTCAATGCGGAAACCGCGAATTTTCACCTGCTGGTCGTTGCGGCCCAGAAACTCCAGATTGCCGTCCGGCAGGTAACGCGCCAAATCCCCGGTGCGGTACATGCGTGCATCCGGGGTGTCACTGAACGGATCGGGCAGGAACCGTTCCGCCGTCAGGTCAGGGCGATTGAAGTAGCCCCGCGCTACCCCCGCCCCGCCGATATAAATTTCACCCACCACGCCCAGCGGCGCCGGCTGACCATAAACGTCCAGCAAA
>NZ_JBEJZY010000332.1:0-332 GCF_040256935.1 Photorhabdus viridis | reverse complement strand
CCTCCAGGTATTCCTACGAACGGAAATACAACTCACACAATTGTGGATGATGAAAACTATGTTCAGCCTTATCCCGAATATGAAATTAACTATGTGATACCCGCGCCCATTTGTGTCTATGTTGACGTCTCACTTGCGAATAGCGATTACCTTCCTGCTGATATTGAAACACAGGTTAAGTCAGCTATAGCGCAAGCATTTAACGGAGAAGACGGTGGAACCCGAGCAAGAATAGCATCTACATTATTTGCTGGTAGATATTATTCAGGCGTTTATAACATAGATACATCGAGTGTTGATATTTACAATATTACGCTTAGCCGTGACGGTAT
>NZ_JBEJZY010000331.1:0-332 GCF_040256935.1 Photorhabdus viridis | reverse complement strand
CCATATCTCGCTGCCGGATATGCTTTTGCACCATTTCCAGTAACGCGACCCGTTTGTGCGTCAGGATCTCATCATCAGGAATGACCGTCACATCGACCAGCGGGAAGGAACCGGAATAGATTTCCTTCGCCAAGGCCGGTTCATCGAAGCAGTCGAGCCAATTGGTACTCCAGGGATACGGCTGTATTTTCCCGTGATAAAACAACACCGGAATGACCAGAGGCAATTTTTCATGTCCCTGCTCCAGATGCCGTTGCATGGCTGAAATCCCGTAACGTAATAACCGAAATGCCATCATTTTGTCCGGGGAACTCTGGTGCTCGATCACGCAA
>NZ_JBEJZY010000330.1:0-337 GCF_040256935.1 Photorhabdus viridis | reverse complement strand
AATCCGGCTGGTGGCTACTGAGGATGGCGTTGGGGTTAATTTGAAAGAGTTAACCAGCGACCAGCGTGATATTACTTTAAACGTTAATGGCAAAATTGAATTAGGCAATGCCAAGGCTAAAACCGATTTCAATATTATGGGCAAAGAAACTGATATTGCCGCGAATATTACCGTGCAGGCAGAGCGGGATATTACCCTGGCAAACACCACGCTGGAGAATAAAGGCAGCGTAACTGCCGGCCGGGATATGCGGGTATTTGGCGACACCGTGCGTAATACCGGGGATAAAGCTTTACTGCAAGCCAGCGATAATCTGTGGATACAGAAAGATGCGCAG
>NZ_JBEJZY010000329.1:0-338 GCF_040256935.1 Photorhabdus viridis | reverse complement strand
GTCTAAAACACGCTTAAGAAAATATCCTTATAGGCAAAAATAAATATTGACTTATGATTTGCATGGTATATTTTTAGTACATCGCACTATATTAAGTTAAGCTTCAAAGAAGCAGGTTGTTTGTCATGGACACTTTAGATGAATTCTACGAAAGGAACCCTTGGGCCAGAGGGTACTTTGATAATAGTACCAATGAAGAAAGGAAACTTCTAAAAATTCAGATGGATAACAAAATGAGTTGATGGTGCTCATGGATAGAGTTGCCAACAAATATATGAAATGGAGCCTGGCTAAAGACCATTTTATTCATGAAGTTATTGCTTATTCTGAAGATATCA
>NZ_JBEJZY010000328.1:0-338 GCF_040256935.1 Photorhabdus viridis | reverse complement strand
TTCCGGTGATAATGGTCAGCAAACCCGTCATTAATCCTCATTAATGAGGAAATATCTGCCCCTCAGTCTGCGATAAGATGACACGAAGACGAGGGATCTCAGGAATAGGCCAGCTCATAACGATGACTCAACTTGGTTATGAGGCATTGAACTCAATACTCGACACCCACACTGGCAGCGACAATAATGCACCACTACAGCACGACCATTTTCCTGAACGGTATTATCCCCTCAATAATGGGATTAATACCGTGCCCCTCTAGCGGACAATGAATGAGATCCCCTACCAAAGCGGCCTGTTTACCGTCGAAATACATTGTTGAAGAAGCGGTGATCAC
>NZ_JBEJZY010000327.1:0-338 GCF_040256935.1 Photorhabdus viridis | reverse complement strand
TGATAACGGGTGGTGCCTGCCGGAGTATCCAGCGCGGTCAGTCTCTGAACCGCATCATAGGTGTAGCGGGTAACCGTTTCTTCCCCGTCCCGCTTTTCAATGCAGTTCCCCGACAGGTCATAACGGTAGTGCCAGCGGGTGCCGGCATAATCCTGCTCGGTGATAACCCGGCCCGCCGCATCCAGCGTGTAGCGGTAGGTTTCCCCCATCGGGTTAATCACCTGCGTCAGTTGCAGGGTATCGGCATCATAGCGGTACTGCCAGCGATGGCCTTCGCCGTCCTGCCGGGCCGCCGGCAGGTCAAACGGGCCGTATTCCACCTGCCAGGCCACTCCGCG
>NZ_JBEJZY010000326.1:0-340 GCF_040256935.1 Photorhabdus viridis | reverse complement strand
TTTGTTCAGGGCGCGACTGCCTTTGATATTCAGGGTACAGAGCCGGGAACAACGGTATGGCATCTGATACGAGAAGCAGAAAATAGGAATGAGTAAAGGATGAGAAGCAGTAGATAAAAAAGAGGCAAATGCTGGAAGCGGTTGTGATTATTGCCGAAGTTGCCGTTATTATCCTCGTCACCCTTGCCGTCGCTGCCGCACTGATTGCACTGGTGAGAATTTTAGCCGCAGCCGCAGCCAGTGCCGCAGCATTAGCGGCTGTCCTGACTATATTGGCGGGTGTAACATTCGCCACCGCCTCATAATTCACGGAGAAAATGATGGAAACTGTAGATTACTT
>NZ_JBEJZY010000325.1:0-341 GCF_040256935.1 Photorhabdus viridis | reverse complement strand
TGTCGTGTAAAACAGGATTAAATTGGCGATTTAAGAGACTGTAATTTAAATCATGTATTTGCGGATTTTTTTACTCCTTTTTTCATTTTCGGTTTTTCGGTTATTTAACTGGCTGATAAAAATTTTATTTACAGGTTAAAAACATTATTAAAATTTGTTCATTTTTAAAAATATATTATCTAATTTATCTATTTAACATTCTTATTCCCTCTTTTTTAATGGGTATATAAGCATTAATAAATCCAATTGTCTTTTACCGATATTTTTATAATTGAAAAGTTTTTAACTGTTATTAAAATCCATTTTTTAATCGATGCAATAAGGTTTTAGCCGTTGTTTTT
>NZ_JBEJZY010000324.1:0-343 GCF_040256935.1 Photorhabdus viridis | reverse complement strand
TTCTTTCCGTAATTTGGTGGCTGAGGCCCGGTTGGGGGTCAGTCAGGAAGCGCATACCCGCTTCTTTACCGATATGCTGGCGGCGGTGGATGAACCCACGCTGCCGTTCGGGCTGACAGAGGTGCGCCTCGACGGCTCACAGGTGACGGAATCCCACCGCATGTTGGCACCTGAGCTGAATGATCGTCTGCGCAGTCAGGCCCGGCATCTGGGGGTCAGTCTGGCGGCGCTGTGTCATCTGGCCTGGGCGCAGGTGTTGTCGCGTACCAGCGGGCAGGAGAAAGTGGTGTTCGGCACGGTGTTGTTTGGACGGATGCAGGCAGGGGACAGTGCCGACAATGGC
>NZ_JBEJZY010000323.1:0-343 GCF_040256935.1 Photorhabdus viridis | reverse complement strand
CATTTATTGAGTTAAATCCTTCCTTGATATAAAAGCTTTAATACTTTGGCATTCGTTTTTTAAATGATTAAGCAGGTCAGTAAAATGTAAAATAAATGGAATGTAGAATCGCGGATAAACGAATTAAACAGGACAGGGTCAAAAAGTGGGAACCAGTTCAGAGTTTTATAATGGGCAGGATTTAATCTGTTATTAAACGTTGTTTTTTAACGGATGGCTTTAATCAGTATAACGTAAACGTCCGGTGAACTCACCTTGCTCCTCTCATTCGGTTCATGCACGCTAGGTTTTTGTCTTAACCTTGTGAGGAACCATGAGCCGTAGCCGATATACCCCGGAGCAA
>NZ_JBEJZY010000322.1:0-349 GCF_040256935.1 Photorhabdus viridis | reverse complement strand
ATTTTTATTTCCCTGCGCATCTTTCTGTATCCACAGATTATCGCTGGCTTGCAGTAAAGCTTTATCCCCGGTATTACGCACGGTGTCGCCAAATACCCGCATATCCCGGCCAGCGGTTACGCTGCCTTTATTCTCCAGCGTGGTGTTTGCCAGGGTAATATCCCGCTCTGCCTGCACGGTAATATTCGCGGCAATATCAGTTTCTTTGCCGATAATATTGAAGTCGGTTTTAGCGTTAGCATTGCCTAATTCAATTTTGCCATTAACGTTTAAAGTAATATCACGCTGGTCGCTAACCATCTCTTTCAAATTAACCCCAACGCCATCCTCAGTGGCGACAAGCCGGATT
>NZ_JBEJZY010000321.1:0-352 GCF_040256935.1 Photorhabdus viridis | reverse complement strand
CCTTTCCGACCTGGCCGGTGGCCGATACCGCTCCTTACTTCACCCGCTCGCTGTTTGAAGACGTGTTGCTGGCCGAGCCCAATCTGGCGGCGGAAAACCGCCTGTGGTTAAACCGTAACCGCCGCAAACTCCTGACCTTCTCCACCACCGGCGCCGCGGTCGCTCTGGCGCTGTGGGCAGGCTGGCACGATAACTATCAGAAGAACTATCGGGCCGGTGAAGAAGTGCTGGCACAGGCCAGAACCTTCCTGTCCATTCCCCCACCCAAAGGGGAAGACCGCAACGGAAACTTACAGTTGCCCCTGCTGAACCCTATCCGGGAAGCGACTCTTGCCTACGGGGATTACCATCA
>NZ_JBEJZY010000320.1:0-354 GCF_040256935.1 Photorhabdus viridis | reverse complement strand
CTTTTAATAGTTAAAACCGTCTTTTATATAAAATCTTTAATATCTCTGTTTTCATTCTTTTAAATAGTCATGGCAGGGCAGTTAAATGTAAAATAACCGGAGGATAACATTATCGGTGAATACATTAAACATAACAGGGAATACGTCGTTTTTAGTGATTCTGTACCTTTTCAAAATCTGGTATTAATGGATACCTGTTTTTTTATCCTCAGATAACTCATCACCGAAAAGAAAACAGCTGGCGGATCGACCAAAAAGGGAAAAAATCCCAGCTTTTTTATCGCTGGGATCTTGATTTAACCGATACAACGACTAAAAGCTAATCTAAGAGCTGCTCCAATTTCCTCCGAAGAA
>NZ_JBEJZY010000319.1:0-355 GCF_040256935.1 Photorhabdus viridis | reverse complement strand
AGGATTGAGCGCGGGGTTATCTGCGGCGGTCTCCGCCAGGTCAACAGCCGATCCTGCCTCAGTCAAACGCGCCGTAACCTGCTTCTCCGGGCACTCGTCTGAGTGATGATCCAACAGCGGGCGCAAGCGTTGCAGTTGCGTCACACTCAAACAGGGTAACGGCCACGCATCACTCGCCCACTCCCGGGCGAGCTGACCGCTTAGACCCTGTAAAAGGTGCACGGAACGAATCGATTCATTGCCCTCCTGCGTCGCCACCGCCCCGGCTATCTGTAATAGCTCACACAGAGGGGCCGATAATCGGGGACGTCGATGAATACGGCGGGGCAGGCCATTAATTCGCGTCAACAGCGAC
>NZ_JBEJZY010000318.1:0-359 GCF_040256935.1 Photorhabdus viridis | reverse complement strand
CTTTAATATCTCTGTTTTCATTCTTTTAAATAGTCATGGCAGGGCAGTTAAATGTAAAATAACCGGAGGATAACATTGTCGGTGAATACATTAAACATAACAGGGAATACGCCGTTTTTAGTTACTCTGTACCTTTTCAAAATCTGGTATTAATGGATACCTGTTTTTTTATCCTCAGATAACTCATCACCGAAAAGAAAACAACTTGCCGATCGACCAAAAAGGGAAAAAATCCCAGCTTTTTTATGGCTGGGATCTTGATTTAACCGATACAACGACTAAAAGCTAATCTAAGAGCTGCTCCAATTTCCTCCGAAGAACTATCTATCGGAAGAACAACATAATCAGATTCTTTAATT
>NZ_JBEJZY010000317.1:0-359 GCF_040256935.1 Photorhabdus viridis | reverse complement strand
TCATTTAGCCTATGTAATTTATACTTCCGGCTCCACGGGCGTGCCAAAAGGGGTGATGATTGAGCACCGGAATACCGTGAACTTCCTGCACTGGGCACAGCAGGCTTTTGGTGCGGAAGAGATCCGGGAGACGCTTTTCTCGACGTCAATGAATTTCGACCTGTCCATTTTTGAATGTTTTATGCCGCTGTCTTGTGGTGCGGCGATTCATCTGGTCGGTGATGTCCTGTCATTGATGCGGCATGCTTTGCCGGTGACCCTGATTAACTCAGTCCCGTCGGCGATGAAACCGTTATTGCAGGCTCAGGCGCTGATGGCGTCGGTTCATACCGTCAATCTGGCGGGTGAACCGCTTAAAC
>NZ_JBEJZY010000316.1:0-360 GCF_040256935.1 Photorhabdus viridis | reverse complement strand
GGCGGGACTCGTCGTTTCTGCCCATGGAGGCCAGTGTAAATCCGTCACACAGACGGTTGCGGCCTAGGAAGTGGGAAGCCTCGCCCGACAGGGCGGGGAGCAGTCACGTAAAACTCATTGCACTATTGATTATCTATTAACCTATAAGTGGTAAGGATATGATGACCATTTCAGTTAGACCCACTCTTCGCACTGTAAACCAATGGGGAAATCAATAGAATGGCGAAAGGCTATTATCTGCTCGTTGGTGATAAAACGACCTGTGGTGGCGTTATCATCACCGGTGACCAGACCATCACATTTAACGGGCGAGCAACCGCGCGTGAAGGGGATCACGTCACCTGTGGTAAACATTCCGGT
>NZ_JBEJZY010000315.1:0-361 GCF_040256935.1 Photorhabdus viridis | reverse complement strand
CTGGCGGATAACCCCGGACGTGATGCGCTGAACGAACCAACGCTGGCGGCGCTGACCGTGCTCGACCCGAATAATACCCTGTCGGATCAGCCGGATGTTAACCCGCAGGTCTCTGCGCTGACGTCCCGGTGCCTGGCGTATGTGATTTACACCTCTGGCTCGACGGGGACGCCGAAGGGCGTGATGGTCGAGCACCGTAATATTCTGCGTTTGTTTGAGGCGACAGAATCCTGGTATCACTTTGACCGGAAAGATATTTGGTGCCTGTTGCATTCCATCGCTTTTGACTTCTCGGTATGGGAATTGTGGGGGGCTTTACGCTACGGCGCAAAACTGGTTCTGGTGCCGCATGTGATTGCCC
>NZ_JBEJZY010000314.1:0-361 GCF_040256935.1 Photorhabdus viridis | reverse complement strand
AATCGTGACCATTCACCATTACGGCAAGTGTCCGCAGGCCCTGCAAGAAGCCCGTGGCGGATCAGGAACTTATCTGCATAATGAATTCAGTTTTATTTCCGGCTATCAGGATTGGCGAGCGCTCTATCGCTACAAACCGCTGGCGGATGGTGATGAAGTGGCAACCGTGGTTGGCCCGGCCGGGGAAGAGATTTATGTCAATGAAGACGGTTGTATCCGCGTCCATTTTCACTGGGATCGTTATGATAAGGCCGATGAAAACGCGTCTTGTTGGGTACGGTTTGCGCAAGGCTGGAATGGCAGCGGTTACGGTTTTATGGCGGTTCCCCGTATCGGTCAAGAGGTGATCGTCTCTTATCTG
>NZ_JBEJZY010000313.1:0-361 GCF_040256935.1 Photorhabdus viridis | reverse complement strand
GAGGTATGAGGAGGTACTAATGACAATAGCGCAGAAACTGGAGCAGAAGGGGCACCAGAAAGGGTTTATTGAAGGGCGTCTGGAAGGGCGCCAAGAAGGACGCCAGGAAGGGCACCAAGAAGGACGCCAGGAAGGACTCCAGGAAGGATTGCATAAAGGCGAAAAACGGGGGATCCTGAAAATCGCGTGTGCGATGATCGACATGGGTATTGACCGTGAAACGATAATGAAAACGACCGGGTTGAGCCAAAACGAACTTGAGCAAATACGCCACTAACTCGTGCTGAGAGTTCTTAATCAGTATTCAATGATTCATGTTAAAAGAGGATCTTACGGTGACTGTCAGAACAGTCACCGAAGT
>NZ_JBEJZY010000312.1:0-361 GCF_040256935.1 Photorhabdus viridis | reverse complement strand
CTGGCGGATAACCCCGGACGTGATGCGCTGAACGAACCAACGCTGGCGGCGCTGACCGTGCTCGACCCGAATAATACCCTGTCGGATCAGCCGGATGTTAACCCGCAGGTCCCTGCGCTGACGTCCCGGTGCCTGGCGTATGTGATTTACACCTCTGGCTCGACGGGGACGCCGAAGGGCGTGATGGTCGAGCACCGTAATATTCTGCGTTTGTTTAAGGCGACAGAATCCTGGTATCACTTTGACCGGCAAGATATTTGGTGCCTGTTGCATTCCATCGCTTTTGACTTCTCGGTATGGGAATTGTGGGGGGCTTTACGCTACGGCGCAAAACTGGTTCTGGTGCCGCATGTGATTGCCC
>NZ_JBEJZY010000311.1:0-367 GCF_040256935.1 Photorhabdus viridis | reverse complement strand
TCCGTAAAGGGGCGGTGATAACCGCTATTCACAGCAGTGCGCGCCGGGATCGCAGTTTTGAAATGGCGTTTACTGCCATTCCCTACTCTGAAACCGTGTGCTTCCGACCTGTGTTAATCCCCAAACCACGCATAGCGGGCACCCTGCCGGCCCGGGTGAGCAGCTCGGTAGTGAACGACCGGTATGGGGATATTGATAAAGACGGGTTGTATCGGGTGGCGTTTGATTTTGACCGGGCGGACTGGCCGCAGGGGGGAGAAAGCCTGTGGGTGCGTCTGGCTCGTCCCTATGCGGGTGACACCTACGGTTTTCACTGGCCGTTGCTGATAGGTACGGAAGTGGCGATCGCATTTGAAGGGGGCGACCC
>NZ_JBEJZY010000310.1:0-369 GCF_040256935.1 Photorhabdus viridis | reverse complement strand
AGGCATGCACGGTGGGGAAGAAGACGCGGTATGGGGCATGGAAACCGCGCATCAGGTGGTGGCAGGCAAAGTGGCGACCCGGGATTATGACTACCGTGACGCGCTGCCGCAGTACGGTATGGATGCCGAAGTGGATGTGACGCGGGGCGATGAGACCCTGTATGGCGAAGCGTACCATTACCTGGATAACAACTACCGGGTGTTAGGCAACCGTTACGACCTGGATCCAGAAGCCGAAAGCGGGGTGTTCTATTCCCGGCTGCAACATGAACGTTACCTGAATCGACAGACCCAACTGCGAGGGTTGACGACATCCGCCACGCTGTTGCCGGGTCAGGAGTTGAAAGTCAGGGGAGAGGCGCCGGAAGC
>NZ_JBEJZY010000309.1:0-369 GCF_040256935.1 Photorhabdus viridis | reverse complement strand
GGGTCGCCCCCTTCAAATGCGATCGCCACTTCCGTACCTATCAGCAACGGCCAGTGAAAACCGTAGGTGTCACCTGCGTAAGGGCGGGCCAGACGCACCCACAGGCTTTCTCCCCCCTGCGGCCAGTCCGCCCGGTCAAAGTCAAACGACACCCGGTACAACCCGTCTTTATCAATATCCCCGTACCGGTCGTTTACTACCGAGCTGCTCACCCGGGCCGGCAGGGTGCCCGCTATCCGCGGTTTCGGGATTAACACCGGTCGGAAGCACACGGTTTCAGAGTAGGGAATGGCAGTAAACGCCATTTCAAAACTGCGATCCCGGCGCGCACTGCTGTGAATAGCGGTTATCACCGCCCCTTTACGGAAG
>NZ_JBEJZY010000308.1:0-376 GCF_040256935.1 Photorhabdus viridis | reverse complement strand
TTCGATCTGACTTGATTTGAAAAGACCTTTATCAACTACCCACTCTTTACCATCCCATTTGTCGTAGTCGGTGTCAGGTTTCTTGAATGTGAGCGTATCGGGTAACTTACCGATTTCTGTTATCTCACGTTTTTGACGAGTTTGTGTATCGTAAGCTGTCTTTCCACGATAATCGGGTACGGTTTCCCAGTACTCACCATCCTCACTACGACAAACCGCCAAATCATTAGATTGGGGGAGGTCTGGGGCATCGGGATAAGCCCCAGCTGATAGACCGATACCGAGCATCAGATATTCAATATCGGCTCTTGTGAATTCCCTTGTTGCTTGATTGGTATGGTAAACGTTTATCCAACCAGCTTTAGATGCCAATCCG
>NZ_JBEJZY010000307.1:0-379 GCF_040256935.1 Photorhabdus viridis | reverse complement strand
TCAGCTCATCCATCACCAGCGCAATGAGAATGCGCCCCGCGCCTGGGAATACAATGCATTCGGTCAGGTGGTCTGTGCGACAGACCGTCTGCAACGTCAAATTCGCTATCAGTACAGCCCTGAAGGGCATCTGGTGAAAATTGAGAATGCCAACGATGGCCGCTATTTACTGAACCGGGATGCCGAAGGGCGCTTAATCGAAGAAATTCGTCCCGACGACACCTTAATCCAGTACGAATACAACGCGGCGGGCTTGTTGAGCACCGAACGGCGCCTGGGTGACCGCGTGTTCAAATACCCGGAACGTCGGGTACGCCAGCATTATGATGCGGCCGGTCAGTTGATTCAGCGGGAAACCTACACGGACACCTATCAGTAC
>NZ_JBEJZY010000306.1:0-379 GCF_040256935.1 Photorhabdus viridis | reverse complement strand
CGCTTCTCCCAACGCCAATACCACCGATTCACATACCGCCGGGTGTTCTATCAACCGGGCTTCAATTTCCCCCGGTTCAATGCGGAAACCGCGAATTTTCACCTGCTGGTCATTACGGCCAAAGAATTCCAGATTGCCGTCCGGCAGGTAACGCGCCAAATCCCCGGTCCGGTACATGCGCGCATCCGGGTCGTCACTGAATGGATCGACCAGAAAACGTTCCACCGTCAATTCTGGCCGGTTCAGATAACCCCGCGCAACACCCGCACCACCAACATACAATTCACCTACCGTCCCCAACGGCACTGGCTGGCCGTATTTATCCAACAGATAGAGCGTTAAATCCGGGATACGCGTACCGATAGGGCTGCTTATCTGC
>NZ_JBEJZY010000305.1:0-381 GCF_040256935.1 Photorhabdus viridis | reverse complement strand
TTTACTCTCCGTTTTTTCACACTCTTCCGCCTTAGACTGGGCCTTCGCCTGAACCGCACTGGTATCAACTGATCCTTCCCCTAAATCATCATCCTCCCAAAAATCCGCATGGGCTTCGGCACTCCAGACAATATTTCTGTCTTCATCCGTGATTTCAGGACTTATCACAAAATCCATTTTCTTACGGTGAATATGTTCATCGTCTTCAACGGGTTTTTCTTTACTAACCTGAACTTCGCTTAAGAAGAAAATAAAAATATCTGAGATACAATCAACATTTTTGTCAAAGAAAATTTAAGACATCTCAGTCAGCTCGGTTTCTTGCTTAATATTCCTTCAATATAAAAGAAAGTATGCTACCATTCACTGATGAAGAGAAAA
>NZ_JBEJZY010000304.1:0-381 GCF_040256935.1 Photorhabdus viridis | reverse complement strand
AAAAAAATTATCCTTAAAGGTGATACCACAACAACCGGAGGCGATGTTTTAAAAGGTTCTGGTTTAGTAAATCAACAATCGTCGGTTGCTTGTAAAGGTGATCCGGTATTTTGTCCCGCCTGTAAACAAACCGGCGCTATTGCGGAAGGTTCCAATGTGCTCAATATACAGGGAATACCTGTTGCACTGGAGGGACACAAGGTTAATTGTGGTTGTTCGACCGGTGCCTGCCGATTAAAGGTGCGGTCATAAATATCACATTCTAAGGCTCTTAATTGAAATAGCCATAAAACCAGAGCAGGTTTTAAACTGTTATTAAAAACTATTGTTTTAATTTATAGTTTTAATCGGTATAACATTTTCATCGTTGTTTTTACCGCT
>NZ_JBEJZY010000303.1:0-382 GCF_040256935.1 Photorhabdus viridis | reverse complement strand
CCGTAAAGGGGCGGTGATAACCGCTATTCACAGCAGTGCGCGCCGGGATCGCAGTTTTGAAATGGCGTTTACTGCCATTCCCTACTCTGAAACCGTGTGCTTCCGACCTGCGTTAATCCCCAAACCGCGGATAGCGGGCACCCTGCCGGCCCGGGTGAGCAGCTCGGTAGTAAACGACCGGTATGGGGATATTGATAAAGACGGGTTGTATCGGGTGGCGTTTGACTTTGACCGGGCGGACTGGCCGCAGGGGGAAGAAAGCCTGTGGGTACGTCTGGCTCGTCCCTATGCGGGTGACACCTACGGTTTTCACTGGCCGTTGCTGATAGGTACGGAAGTGGCGATCGCATTTGAAGGGGGCGACCCGGATCGGCCCTACATC
>NZ_JBEJZY010000302.1:0-384 GCF_040256935.1 Photorhabdus viridis | reverse complement strand
GGAAATTGAAGCCCGGTTGATAGAACACCCGGCGGTATGTGAATCGGTGGTATTGGCGTTGGGAGAAGCGCAGGATAAGCGTCTGGTGGCTTATGTGGTGGCACCCGTGGATGAGGGGCTGGCGAATAGCCTGCGTGACCATCTGAGTGTTCAGCTGCCTGACTACATGGTGCCGTCGGCTTTTGTGCGGCTGGAGGCGTTGCCGTTGACGCCTAACGGTAAACTGGATCGCCGGGCATTGCCGGCCCCGGACAATGCAGCTTATGCCCAGCAGGTTTATGTCGCGCCGCAGGGCGAAACCGAAATCGCCCTGGCAGCGATTTGGCGTGAAATTCTGGGGATTGAGCAAATCAGCCGGTATGACAATTTCTTTGCGTTGGGGGG
>NZ_JBEJZY010000301.1:0-385 GCF_040256935.1 Photorhabdus viridis | reverse complement strand
TTTAAATTCCCCACTTTGCTGGCGTTTGCTGAGGTCATGCAGGGCGGGTCTGGTCAGGCGGACACGGTCCTGCCGGCCATCCTGCCGATATCCCGTGAGGGTGAGTTACCGCTGTCATTCGCTCAACAGCGCCTGTGGTTCCTGGCGCAGCTTGAGGGGGTCAGTGAGACTTATCATATTCCGATGGCCCTGCACGTGTGCGGTCAGCTGGATATCGAGGCCTGGCAGCAGGCGCTGGATAGCGTGTTTGCCCGTCATGAAGCGTTACGTTCCATTTTCGTTTCTGTTGACGGTCAGCCGCAAGTGCAACTGCTGGCGCCGGATAGCGGCCTGCGGTTATCCCAACATGACCTGCGCGGGCTCCCGGAGGCGGAGGGTGTGCTTG
>NZ_JBEJZY010000300.1:0-387 GCF_040256935.1 Photorhabdus viridis | reverse complement strand
AATGCTGCCGGTTGAGATAACCGTGAGTATGCCGCCGCTGGTCAGTTCAGTGCCCTGCTGAGTCACTGATTCGGTGAATTCCCTGTGACCTTCCCGGTAGGTGTGGTTCTGCACCGGTTCAAAATGCATATTACCGCCGGAGGAAAGGGTGACATCACCGTCAGAAGTCAATTGAGCGCCCACAGTGGTGAGGGTCCCATTTGCTGCTATCGTCAGTTTTTTATCACTCCGGATTTGAGCAATAATATGTCGGTCATCTTTGTTGTTATCATTCGTCTGGTTAATGACAGAATAAGCCAGGGACGGTAATGTGATATTTCTTCCGGCGGATAATAATGTATTACCGTTAGCCTGTATCTGAACGGCTTTCCCGTTAATATCCCCGCC
>NZ_JBEJZY010000299.1:0-387 GCF_040256935.1 Photorhabdus viridis | reverse complement strand
GCCACCGTAAGCTAAGGCTCCCCACAGCTCCCATACCGAGAAATCAAAAGCAAAAGAGTGGAACAGGGTCCAGACGTCGTTGCGATTGAACTGGAAATAACCCTGTGTGGCCGCCAACAGGCGAATGATGTTCGCGTGTTCCACCATCACCCCTTTGGGTTGGCCGGTGGAGCCGGAGGTGTAAATCACATACGCCAGGTGGTGTGAAGTCAGTCCTCGTGCCCGGCTGTCGGGGTTGCTGTCCGGCGCCCCGTCAAGGACGGACGGTGGGCAGGTATCCAGCACCACGGTAGGCAGGTGACTGTCCAGGGTTTCCAGCAAGGCAGTCTGGGTAAGCAGGGCCACCGGCGCCGCATCACTGAGCATATAGGCCAGCCGTTCGGCCGG
>NZ_JBEJZY010000298.1:0-390 GCF_040256935.1 Photorhabdus viridis | reverse complement strand
CCACATCATCATGATTAAGCGCCCGATAAGTCACATGAACCGTCGTCTCCGTGATACCGTACATATTCACCAACCGGGGCGACGTCTCTTCACGCAGGCGATACCACGGTCGCAACATACCGGGATCAAGGGCTTCTCCCCCAAAGATGATATAACGCAACTGATCCGGCAATGGGTTGGCGACATAACTGGCAATAAAGGCTTTGAAAGCACTCGGTGTCTGATTCAACACGGTGATACCGTGCCGGCTCACAAATTGATGCAGCTCTTGCGGGGAACGGGCAATCACATGCGGCACCAGAACCAGTTTTGCGCCGTAGCGTAAAGCCCCCCACAATTCCCATACCGAGAAGTCAAAAGCGATGGAATGCAACAGGCACCAAATATCTT
>NZ_JBEJZY010000297.1:0-394 GCF_040256935.1 Photorhabdus viridis | reverse complement strand
CGTCGCTGCGGCGCTGATTGTACTGGTGAAAATTTTAGCTGCCGCTGCCGCAGTCAGTGCCGCAGCATTAGCTGCCATCCTGACTATATTGGCGGGTGTAACATTCGCCACTGCCTCATAATTCACGGAGAAAATGATGGAAACTGTAGATTACTTTGCCCAACTGAGATCAAAATTGACCGCTTTTCTTTTTATCAATGGCGATGAGCTGACCATTTCCCGCCTGGGTCTTTCAATTACCCTGTTTTTTAAACAGGGCTACACGCTGGAGAAAAAGCAACGTATTCTGGCCTGTTATCGTCGTTTTCGCGAAGAATTTGGCACTCAGCTGTGTTTTCATCGTCATGAGCTGAAAGGGTTAAAAAAATATTCACCGGAAAATATTGCCAAAGTG
>NZ_JBEJZY010000296.1:0-406 GCF_040256935.1 Photorhabdus viridis | reverse complement strand
TGAAGCGCTCTCATCGTTATTTACCCTGTCTCTGACATTAGCGGCACCGCGTTCAGATATTGATACCGATACCCTCCTGCTCCAAACCGCGCAGTTCACCGTCACCCGTGATGATAACCTGCAACGTGAAGTGAAAGGATTAGTTGAAAGTGCGGTTATTGGCGCCACAAACCGGCATCAAACGCTGTATCACCTGACCATCAAACCAGAAATGTGGCTGCTGACCCTTGATCAGGACAGCCGCATCTATCACCAACTCAGCGTTCCCGAGATTTTACACAGCATACTGAAACAAAAAACCCTCAGGGCCAGTATGCATTTCAATGACCCGCATTCAGTGCGGGAATACACCACCATGAAAAGGGAATCCTCCTATGATTTCTTTACCCGCCTTGCGGCGGAAGAG
>NZ_JBEJZY010000295.1:0-409 GCF_040256935.1 Photorhabdus viridis | reverse complement strand
GCTCTTCATAGACTAATGCTATCGCGTCAGGCGTTTTCGCCACCTGCTGTTCAAACAACTGATGAATGCACAATTGCTCAGGATAGGCGATTTCCGTGGCATTCCAGGTTTCCAGCAACAACCTGCGCTCCGCCGGCGCCAGGATATCAATCTGCCCAACCGGCTGTTGAGCCTGCCCGATCATCGCTTGCAGCACCGCGTGCAGATATCCTACCTGTCGCGCCATGGTCGAGGCATCAAACAGCGCCGAGGCATAATTCAGCGCACCGACAATCCCGCCCGCCTCTTCTGACAGGCTCAGTTCAAGATCAAACTTAACAACATCAAAGGCTTGATTAACCGGTGACACCGCCAGCCCCGGTAATTGCCATTCCGTCCCCTCCGTGCTCTGCCAGGCAAACATCACCTG
>NZ_JBEJZY010000294.1:0-409 GCF_040256935.1 Photorhabdus viridis | reverse complement strand
CATAACCGCTGTACCGGCGTTTCTGCAAAAATCTGTTCAATCAGGGTACGTTTAAGCGGTTCACCCGCCAGATTGACGGTATGAACCGACGCCATCAGCGCCTGAGCCTGCAATAACGGTTTCATCGCCGACGGGACTGAGTTAATCAGGGTCACCGGCAGGGCATGCCGCATCAATGACAGGACATCATCGACCAGATGAATCGCCGCACCACGAGACAGCGGCATAAAACATTCAAAAATGGACAGGTCGAAATTCATTGACGTCGAGAAAAGCGTCTCCCGGATCTCTTCCGCGCCAAAAGCCTGCTGTGCCCAGTGCAGGAAGTTCACGGTATTCCGGTGCTCAATCATCACCCCTTTTGGCACGCCCGTGGAGCCGGAAGTATAAATTACATAGGCTAAATGAC
>NZ_JBEJZY010000293.1:0-410 GCF_040256935.1 Photorhabdus viridis | reverse complement strand
TTCTTCATAGGACTCCTGAGTCCGTTCGCTTAAGCCCTGTCCCTGCACGGCTTCCAGCCAGGCCGCCAGATGCTGGCGTAAAGTGGCGAAGCGGGCCGGGATGGCGTCGGGCTGACCGTGGGTCTCCGTCACTGAGGGGCGTTTTTTTCTGTCTGGCGAGGCCAGTGTTGCCGCCGGGCTGGTCGGGATAGCGTGCTGTTGCTGCAACCAGTCGAACCACAGGCGTAAGGCGCGCAGGCGTCGGCGCTGACTGTCCGGCGGGTAGGGCTGACCGTTGGCTTTGCGGTACCGGGCCAGAGACTGCTGCCAGTTTGCCAGTAACGGCTCGGTGACCTGAGCGGCGGATATTACGCCCTGTGCCTCGCACCAGCTGACGAACGGCGACAGCCGTTCATGACGGGCGGACTGGC
>NZ_JBEJZY010000292.1:0-411 GCF_040256935.1 Photorhabdus viridis | reverse complement strand
TCACAACCCGAAAATGTCTCGGGGTGCGCAGTGTTGAGAGACTGGTCAACAATCCCTCGGGGAGATTATTGACGCTTTCAATTTTCAGCTTGTTCCAGATTGTTAAAGAGCTTTTATCGTTAAGCCGACTTCTATCAAAAATCCGCTTAACGATAACACGACGACGGCTTTCACCCGTCATCACCGCAAGTGGCGTCCCCTAGGGGATTCGAACCCCTGTTACCGCCGTGAAAGGGCGGTGTCCTAGGCCTCTAGACGAAGGGGACACAATGGCCGGCTTCGCAGACGCGTCTTGCTCGACTTTCATCAGACAATCTGTGTGAGCACTGCACTCAACTGCATCTCAGGTAAGGAGGTGATCCAACCGCAGGTTCCCCTACGGTTACCTTGTTACGACTTCACCCCAGTCAT
>NZ_JBEJZY010000291.1:0-412 GCF_040256935.1 Photorhabdus viridis | reverse complement strand
TGCGCGCCGGGATCGCAGTTTTGAAATGGCGTTTACTGCCATTCCCTACTCTGAAACCGTGTGCTTCCGACCTGCATTAATCCCGAAACCACGCATAGCGGGCACCCTGCCGGCCCGGGTGAGCAGCTCGGTAGTGAACGACCGGTACGGGGATATTAATAAAGACGGGTTGTATCGGGTGGCGTTTGATTTTGACCGGGCGGACTGGCCGCAGGGGGGAGAAAGTCTGTGGGTACGTCTGGCTCGTCCCTATGCGGGTGACACCTACGGTTTTCACTGGCCGTTGCTGATAGGCACCGAGGTGGCGATCGCATTTGAAGGGGGCGACCCGGATCGGCCCTACATCGCTCATGCGCTGCACGACTCAAAACACCCGGATCACGTCACCTTATTCAACTACAAACGCAATGTC
>NZ_JBEJZY010000290.1:0-415 GCF_040256935.1 Photorhabdus viridis | reverse complement strand
GTTTTTATCACTTTTAACCCCTGCTTTCTTCAATTTAATCATTGTCGGATTACATTTAACAAACACTAATTATATCCACTTTTTATCTTTGCTGACGCTGTTAAATAACCGGCGATAAAGAGTTTGATATCCATCTGTTCGGATGATATCCTTTTACGTGCTAATTTCTTTTCAACTTGCTATTAACGGTTAATAATTTTCGATTAAATACCATTAACTGTCCTTGGCGCAACTGGTTAAGTATCTATGCGGTTAATGACGAGGAAGCGTATCAGATTAAGGATGCGATTTCTAAGCTTCAATCGTAAGAGTCCGGTCATCTCACCTTGTTCTTCCTCCCTGGCCCATGCACGCTACCGCTTCCTTATCTTCACCTGGAGACTGACACCATGAGCCGTAGCCGATATACCCCGGA
>NZ_JBEJZY010000289.1:0-418 GCF_040256935.1 Photorhabdus viridis | reverse complement strand
CCTTAGCATCTAATGTACTTATTCTACGGGTATTATCGGCATTAAAATAACCGGGTTTTTCACTGCTCTGAAACCGGATATCGCCATGACGGCTGATAAGGGTAATATCTTTCCCTGTTACCTCACTTTGCAGAGAGTTAATATTATTGATGGCTGTCATGGATAAATTATTTGATGACAGCAGTGCTGCATCATTAAGATTAATCTCTTTTTCAGCGATAATGTTTAATTCATTTATGGCCTTTATTTTATCAGTGATATTAACTTGACCGGCATGGAGAATAATATTCTCTGCCGATAAGGTTTCCGGTCGTTCTTTGACATTAACTTCCGAGACAGTTTTAATGTCATAAGGAAGGGCGGTATTGATGTTGATACTGTCTTTGAAATCAGCAACAATGCTACCCTTTGCGATAAT
>NZ_JBEJZY010000288.1:0-420 GCF_040256935.1 Photorhabdus viridis | reverse complement strand
CAATTGATTTAAATTAAAATAAATAATTTAATTATGGGCTGACTGCGCTATTGTATTAAAGATGGCGAGTCTGGCTATTTTGTTATGATAAATAAATTCTTTTTATGTAAACAAATGTAATTTTATTTATATTTTATTAAAGTAGTGTATTTATTTTTTGTTTTTACAGAAATTATATTTATTTGGCCTTTAACTTATTGTGCTGTTTGATAAAAAAAGACTTGATTTATATATGCACCCATTAAGAGGATGTGATGATTCCCTAATAGTCCATGCTATTAAGGAATCATCATCGTTGATGGCGAAGGGATAGCCCGATTAATTATTTATACCCCGGTTAACATCCGGTTGGGAAATACCTGATCTGATTTGTTGTTTTCTGGATTTATTATGACTGACTCTTGAATATTTATTGGGTTT
>NZ_JBEJZY010000287.1:0-420 GCF_040256935.1 Photorhabdus viridis | reverse complement strand
TTTGGCTTCGATGCCAGTGTCTGGGAAACCATGATGGCACTGACCGGAGGAGCCAGTCTGGCTATTCCAGCCGACCCGGTTCGTCAGGATCCGCACCGTCTCTGGCATTATTTGGAAGCACAGGCAGTGACGCACGCTTGTTTGACACCGGCCCTGCTGCGGGATGGGGCGGATTTACCGGCGCTGACGATAAAGCCGACCGTGATACTGGGCGGTGAAGCGCCCAGCCCGGCGCTACTCCAGACATTGAGCCGTGAGGCCACGTTGTTCAATGCCTATGGCCCGACAGAAATTACCGTGTGCGCCACCCACTGGCGTTGTCCGTCAAACTATACCGATGCGTTGGCGCCTATTGGGCGTCCGACGGCGAATACCCGGATTTATCTGCTGGATGACCACGGGCAGCCAGTGCCATTGGGG
>NZ_JBEJZY010000286.1:0-425 GCF_040256935.1 Photorhabdus viridis | reverse complement strand
GAAATCACCCTCAAAGATAAAATCAACGCGGCTAATGATTTAAACATCATTTCTGAAAACGATATTACCCTTAAAAATTCAATACTTTCGACAGCCAATAATTTATCTATGACTGCTGTCAATAATATCAATATCTGGCAAAGTGATATAAAAGGAAAGGATATCACCGCTATTAGCCGTCATGGAGATATTCTATTTCATAATGGTGATCAATTCGGTTATCTTTGGCGCCAACACAGTACCAACGATCACCCTGTATCCAATAAACTGGATGCTGTTAATAATTTAACTATCAACTCGGGTAAAAATCTCCTGTTACAAAACGTCTATTTACAACCGGGTAAAAATATCGCTCTGATAGCAAATAATAATGTGACCGTAGAAAACCATGCGGACACCTATAATTTTGCAAAATCAAAGACAGA
>NZ_JBEJZY010000285.1:0-431 GCF_040256935.1 Photorhabdus viridis | reverse complement strand
CCATTACCATGGACGTGAAGGTGGATTTAACCGTGTCGCTGCTGCCCATCGCTTTTAAGGCTTTGGATAAGTCGCCCTGATTATCCACCAGAGCGACCGCTGCCTGAGAGGCCAGCGCCGCCATGCCGGAAGCCGTCGCGCCGTAAGCCATTGAGCCCACGGTAGCGGCGGTGCTGGCGGTCGCCCCCGCTGCCGTCGCCGCTGAACCTGCCGCGCCTGCTGCGGATCCGGCCACCGAAGCCGTTATGCCTGCGCCTGTCGTCACGGCGGCCACAGCAATCGCTATCACCGCTGAAACCACCGGGTTCAGATGCTGGCTTTTATAATCCCAGCGGTCATACGCATCTTTGACTAAGTTCCATTGCACATCCTGACGTTCATTGAACCCTTTCAGCCAGGCGGTTTCCGGGGTATTACCGAGGACGGAGACA
>NZ_JBEJZY010000284.1:0-432 GCF_040256935.1 Photorhabdus viridis | reverse complement strand
AAAATATCAAAGCACATGGTTTTTGCTCTCAAAAAGAGAGTATGAGATCATAACTATTACTGTCGGTCAAATCTGATTTTTTTAACAAAATATTCACGATCTTGCCCTGGCTGCATAAGCAGCCCTTATTGTCATCATTCTGGCATTTTGGGCCACTCAATATCAGGCGCCAGTGAAGTATCAACACGGCTCAGTAATACCCGGTATTTCTTCCATTCAAGCAACGCTGCTTCTTCGGCTTCTGTTGCAACTTCTAAGTCAACAGAGTCTTGTAGCAATGAGAGTGTTTCATTCGCTTGTCGTAACAGTGTGGCTTGTTGCTGCTTGGCTTCTTCGATCTGACTTGATTTGAAAAGACCTTTATCAACTACCCACTCTTTACCATCCCATTTGTCGTAGTCGGTGTCAGGTTTCTTGAATGTGAGCGTATCG
>NZ_JBEJZY010000283.1:0-434 GCF_040256935.1 Photorhabdus viridis | reverse complement strand
TCCAGCATCACAAAGGCACTGGGCAGCATATAGTCGGCCAGATGCTGTGCCAGTTGCCGGCGTAAATCCGCCGGCGCCAGTTCAATGCCGGACTGAGGCCGGAGATAAGCCACCAGACGGGTGTCGCCCGGCATATCTTCGCGGGCGACGACAACGGCTTCTTCTACACCCAGATACTGAACAAGTTGGGTTTCGATTTCCCCTGGCTCAATGCGGAAGCCACGCAGCTTGACCTGAAAATCGTTACGGCCGAGGTATTCGATATTGCCATCGGGCAGCCAGTGGCCAAGGTCGCCGGTTTTATACAGCCGGGCACCTGATACGGTTGAGAACGGATTAGGAATGAAGCGTTCCGCTGTCAACTCTGGGCGGTTAAGGTAGCCGCGGGCCACACCGGCGCCACCGATATAGATCTCACCGATAACGCCGAGAGG
>NZ_JBEJZY010000282.1:0-435 GCF_040256935.1 Photorhabdus viridis | reverse complement strand
TATCGCGGCACAAGGCGGTTATCTGTACGCTCAGGCGATGGAAGAATCCAGTCACTATGAGAAAACAGAGACCAAACGTCGGTGGTATGGCAAAAAGAAAACCACCACACGTACTCATCATGATGTCACGAACAAAGTGACTGAATTTACCGCCGACGGCGATATTAACCTGTTAAGCCGGGATGACAGCACTTATGAAGCCAGCAAAATCGCCACCCATCAAAATGCCAAACTGGCCAGTACTCACGGTCAGGTTAATTTCAAAGCGGTAAAAAACAGCACCTTTGCGCAAACGATTACCCATTCCAAAGGGTTCTACATCAAGCAAACAGATAAAGGCTACACCGAAAATAGATGGGTGCTTCCCGCTATTCATCTCGGTGGAAAACTCACCGTAGAAGCAGCCAACGGTGTCAGCGCGGATATTAAAGCCCA
>NZ_JBEJZY010000281.1:0-437 GCF_040256935.1 Photorhabdus viridis | reverse complement strand
GAAGACCGGGCCAGTCACGCTTTTTCTGGGCGAAGATCAAAAACTGGCGTCTTTACTGACGAAATACCTGGATCAGTCGCTAGACAACATTTATCTGAAAACATCCCTTGCAGAGAAGGAGATGTGGCTGTCTATCAAGAGCGCTCCACGTATGAAGGAAAATTTGGTCCTGCCGAGACCCCATGACTATTTCTGGCCGTTACAGGTATTATACGAATACCTCTATCTGCCACATGTTAATGACTTGATGTCATTTGATTTATCGGTGGAGATCTCTAAGCTCCCTTTAGGCGAGGATAAGCAATTTACCCTTATCTTGGAATTCGACTGCAATATTCCCATCGAGGACATCACACCCGCCTTTATTCCTCACTGCGTACCGGTTATCAACCTGTCTTCGGCAAGAACAAAACCGATAATATTTGAAAAGGACAAAT
>NZ_JBEJZY010000280.1:0-438 GCF_040256935.1 Photorhabdus viridis | reverse complement strand
CGTTGCCTGCTTTGACTGCCGTTCTGCCGGGTGGGTCTGCTCATGCACTTCCTTTAAGTGACCGATAGCCACCCGGGTATAGATTTGGGTGGTTTCCAGCTTCTCATGCCCCAGTATCGCCTGGATATGCCGGGTGTCCGCGCCGTTCTCCAGCATCTGGGTTGCCATTGAGTGGCGGAACAGATGACAGGCCCCCGGTTTAGCCAGTTGCGCCTGTTTACGGATGCTGTCGGCGGCTATCCAGGTTAACGTGCCTCTGGCCAGCCCCCGGCCTTTCCTGGTGATAAACAGGTGACCGCTGTCATCCCGCCGCGTTAACTCGGGCCGGACACTGAGCCAGCGGCTTAACCAGTGCAGCGCCTGCCCGCCGATGGGCACCACCCTATCTTTACGGCCTTTGCCCTGTCTGACCAGCACCACGCCGCGCCCGAAGTCCAC
>NZ_JBEJZY010000279.1:0-440 GCF_040256935.1 Photorhabdus viridis | reverse complement strand
GTCTTAGACAGCCCCCGCTCTTCCGCTTCACGCCCCAGTATCGCCTGCGGTGGCTCCAGCAGGTTATCCGCCCGGTCATACCACAACATATCCTCATAAGCGTTACCCCAATGCGTCACTTTTTTCAGGCGACTTTCGGCGTCATAAAGATATTCGATCACGCCCCGGTAATGATCTTCCATTACCTGCAATTCGTCCTGGAGGGTGTAGAGCCACGCCCGCCACGGCTTACCCTCGCTGAGATAGGGCAGTGGCTCGGCATCGGCCTGCGTCAGCGGCAGGCTGTACTGGCGGGTACAGCGCCCCAGAGGATCATAATCGCGCAGCTGGAATAACTTGCCCTGCGTGCGGCGCGTTTCACGATGCAGGTCATCGCGCTCAAATTCAGTGATGAGTGTCTGTTCATGCCGGATCGCACTCAGGTGACCAGAGCCGTAGTA
>NZ_JBEJZY010000278.1:0-440 GCF_040256935.1 Photorhabdus viridis | reverse complement strand
AACCTTCCTGTCCATTCCCCCACCCAAAGGGGAAGACCGCAACGGAAACTTACAGTTGCCCCTGCTGAACCCTATCCGGGAAGCGACTCTTGCCTACGGGGATTACCATCAGAAAGGGCTGCTCGCTGATATGGGGCTGTACCAGGGCGCTGATGTCGGTCCGTATGTTGAAAACACCTACCTGCAACTGCTGTCCCAGCGCTTCCTGCCCGCCCTGATGAATGGCCTGCTGGATGACCTGAACCAGGCGGCCAAAGGCAGTGAAGAGAAACTCGAAGTCCTTCGCATCATGCGGATGCTGGAAGACCGCAGCGGCCGCAATAAGTCACTGGTAGAACAGTACATGCGCGAACGCTGGAGTCAGGTATTTAACGGCCAGCGTCAGGTACAGGAACAGCTGCTGACCCACCTCGACTATGCGCTGGACCACACTGACTGGC
>NZ_JBEJZY010000277.1:0-445 GCF_040256935.1 Photorhabdus viridis | reverse complement strand
CGCTTCTGGCTGCCGGTCTTCAGCAAAAAATTAATGATGCTTTCCCTGAAGTGGTTAACCCTATTTTACGCAATGTCTGGCCGATACCGTTACATCCTATTCCTTCAACCAGCGTTATCCAGTTAGCTATTCAACCGGGCAGCATGACTGAAGCCACACACATTGCCAAAGGCAGTCAAATTTCCGCCATACAACCTAACCAATCCATTACCTTCAGAACCACCCAGGATATCAGCATTGAGCCGGTCACCTTGATCCATAAGACTCTGACACACAGCGAAAACAAAAGCCTGATATCGCTGACCTTTCAATACCATGGGCAAACTCCCTACTGGAAGACCGGGCCAGTCACGCTTTTTCTGGGCGAAGATCAAAAACTGGCGTCTTTACTGACGAAATACCTGGATCAGTCGCTAGACAACATTTATCTGAAAACATCCCTTGC
>NZ_JBEJZY010000276.1:0-445 GCF_040256935.1 Photorhabdus viridis | reverse complement strand
CGATTAATTATTTTCACCCCGATTAACCTCCGGTTGGGAAATGCCTGATCTGATTTATTGTTTTCCGGATTTATTCTGACTGACTCCCAGATCTTTATTCGGCTTGAGTTCTGTTCGGCCCTGAATGCCGTCGCTTGCCAGCGATGACAAAAGGTGCCGAACTCTTTATCAACAACAGGAGCGTAATTCGCGGGATGAAAGCCATTACGCCGTGACGCCGAAGGCCGTGAGTGCCTGTGACACTACGCCATTAGCCAGTTAGAAAATGCTGTTACAGGCAGATGATGCGGGAAACCGTTTATTGTCCACCGCGCAGGATGGAAAAAGCCCTCTACAAAAGCAGGCGGGTGTGGAAATAGGCAAATTAAAAATAAAAGATGAGGAGTAAATGATGAGCGAGCCTACTGAAAATGAAATTTATATTCATCCTGAATATGATGAATAC
>NZ_JBEJZY010000275.1:0-445 GCF_040256935.1 Photorhabdus viridis | reverse complement strand
AAGTCTGGCTCAAATGAAGGCAAGTCAGGGTCAAGTCTGCCCCAAGTCGGGGTCAAGTCTGGTTCGCCAAAACCGGCGGCAAGCCGCAGTAGCACAGGGCTGAATGACTCGCAAGTCTGGGCAGACAGAAAAGGACTGTTCCGGCCACCTAAGAATCAAGCCATCGTACCGTCGTGATGTATCACACACTGATAACACTAACCGCTGTTCTCTACAGGAAATCCCATCATGTCATCACCCGTTAAACGTCAATCCAACCCCCGCCCGCTGACCCTGCGCCAGCATCTGGACGCGTATCTGGATAACCTGCTGTTGCAGGGGGCGAGCCAAAAGAGCCAGTCCGCCCGTCATGAACGGCTGTCGCCGTTCGTCAGCTGGTGCGAGGCACAGGGCGTAATATCCGCCGCTCAGGTCACCGAGCCGTTACTGGCAAACTGGCAGCAGT
>NZ_JBEJZY010000274.1:0-447 GCF_040256935.1 Photorhabdus viridis | reverse complement strand
CCGCTGCGCATCGTCACGGGCCGCCGTCAGGTTCAGGGCCGCATCGTATGTATACTGTCTGGCCAGACTGGCATAGGCGGGGTCGGTAATCTCCGCCAGGTCAGCCGGCCGGAAGAAGTGCGGGTTGCAGCCCGCCCGCTGTGCCGTCAGTAACCCCATCAGGTTATACTGCTGGCGCACAATGAAGCCGCTTTCGGTGTAACGGCCAGTGTCCCGTCCCGCCTCATCCCGCTCCACCGTCAGGGGCGGCTGATGGTCTAACGTCAGCCCGGTCAGCTCCCCGGCCCGGTTAACCTGCACCTGACTCTGCCAGTGTCCGGGCTGAGTCTGTCCGGTGAAGCGGGCGGGCCCTGCAACCGGGTCCGTTTCGCCCGTCAGCAGCTGCCGCCCGACGGTGCGGTTATCCGGGTAGTGACGCCGAATTTCCCCGTATGGCTGGATTTCCCG
>NZ_JBEJZY010000273.1:0-448 GCF_040256935.1 Photorhabdus viridis | reverse complement strand
GTCATCCGCCGTTGCCGACAAAGTATTATGCCGATAATTCAACAGGCTATTAAAGAGGGGAAGTTCACCCGGCACACTACTGCAACGCTGGGCCAGCGCCAGTGACGCGTGTTCATGGGTTAATAATCCGGCCAGCCGGGTATGGGCGGCCTGTACGCTGTTCCGTACCGGCGTATCATTGATATCCAGCCGTAGCGGCAAGGTATTGATAAACAGCCCCATGCCATTGTCAGCCCCTTCTCCCGCCTGCATACGACCAAACAGCACCGTACCAAACACGACATTCTTCTGACCACTGGTACGCGACAACACCTGTGCCCAGGCCAAATGGCACAAAGCCGCCAGACTGACCCCCAAATGCCGGGCCTGACTGCGCAGACGATCATTCAGCTCAGGCGCCAACATGCGGTGGGATTCCGTCACCTGCGAACCATCACTATGCACCTCC
>NZ_JBEJZY010000272.1:0-449 GCF_040256935.1 Photorhabdus viridis | reverse complement strand
ATACTGATATTATTCTTTGCTGTGATCCTGCTGCCTAATACCAATGAACGTGACGGTGGAATATAATCACCCGATAGGAAAAGGCCTTCCAGTTTATGAAAAATCAATTCACGGGAACCAAGTTCAATATGTTTTGCCGCACTTAAATAAACATCTTTTCCGGCTGAGAGGAAAGCCCCCTGAGTAAAGAAATTACCTCCTGCATTAATCATCAATGACGTTGAGGCATTTAAAACGCCGGTCATTGGCAACAGAAACTTAAGATTTCCCTTCTCCTGCTCAGGCAAAACAGCATTAAGCAGATCCGGATCCCATTTGTCTGAATGCACAGGACCCGTTTGTCGAGGGGATAATTGTACCGTGTTTTCTATCCCAATATCATGATTTGCTGTTAACGAGATATGAGTACTCGGGGTTAAATAGGTATTTTGTAAAAGAAGATGTTTACC
>NZ_JBEJZY010000271.1:0-452 GCF_040256935.1 Photorhabdus viridis | reverse complement strand
CGGTTGTTGCGTTGATCCATCGGACTTTCTCTTTTCTTAAGTTAATCTGGTTTTGGTGATAAAACGGTCATTTTTCCATAGGAAATATTGAGAATTTTATAGTGACATAAGAAAACTATTCTAATGTGTGATTATTTATCTGTCTGAATGGATGGTGTGAAATGTGATCAATATCTAGATCTTTAATCCTGACAATGGGGAATGAGATATATTAAATGCTATAAAGTGGTGATAAGGATGGGAATACTCCTTTTTTACATCAACAATAATTCTTTAAGTTTCTTAATGGTATTACGTTCCCAACCCAGCAGATGTGTGGCATCCTGCTGACTATTCTCCAACGCATTTGTTGCCCGGTGAGCGAGTAGCAACGTCAGTTTTCAAGCGTGATTTGATTGTTTAGCGGTGTTTTTAAATAGACTGATTGACTAAAAGTCTGAAAAATTTTACGG
>NZ_JBEJZY010000270.1:0-455 GCF_040256935.1 Photorhabdus viridis | reverse complement strand
GACCTGCGGGTTAACATCCGGCTGATCCGACAGGGTATTATTCGGGTCGAGCACGGTCAGCGCCGCCAGCGTTGGTTCGTTCAGCGCATCACGTCCGGGGTTATCCGCCAGCAAAATAGCCGGAGCCGCATCCGTCAGAATATGGGCCAGACGTTCACCAGTATAGACCGGATCTAACGGCACATACGCGCCACCGGCTTTCAGCACCGCCAATACCGCCACCACCATTGCTGGTGAACGTGACACGCAAATCGCCACCCGCTGATCCGGCTCTACGCCCAGCGCAATTAGCTGATGGGCCAGCCGGTTGGCACGGGCATTTAATTCGGCATAACTGAGGGTCTGCTCTTCATAGACTAATGCTATCGCGTCAGGCGTTTTCGCCACCTGCTGTTCAAACAACTGATGAATGCACAATTGCTCAGGATAGGCGATTTCCGTGGCATTCCAGGTTT
>NZ_JBEJZY010000269.1:0-455 GCF_040256935.1 Photorhabdus viridis | reverse complement strand
AGTTGAAAGGACAAATGCGGGATTAGTAGCCGCTCGTGCTCAGGGAAGGATTGGTGGCAGACCAGTGTCACTGTCAGCTGAAGACAGAAAACAAGCAAAAAGACTGCTAGCGAAAGGCCATAGCAGGAAAGAATTGGCGTTAATTTACAATGCCTCTCTTTCTACTGTGTATAAGTATTTGCCGGTTGAAAATTGATGGGACAGATGTGGGGCATGTATGGGGCAAAATAATGACGTAATCAAGCATACATAAGCACATTCTGATGCGATATCAGTTTCATAATCGGCTGTTAAATCACGAATAAACACACTTATACATACTTACAAGGATTAATTACAACTCACTGTAAACATATTGAGCCACGTTGCTATAAGCCTCGCTATCTCTGATTGTTATAATGATAATGCCTGTTTGGCGAAGTCAATCGCATGAACAGGGCGTGTTGGTATCTGAT
>NZ_JBEJZY010000268.1:0-456 GCF_040256935.1 Photorhabdus viridis | reverse complement strand
ACAGGCGCTGGAAAGTCTGGCGGCGGCCTTGGAGCAGGCCCCGGACATGCCTGTTCGGGCATTGGAAATTCTGCCGGAAGCGGAACGTACGTTGCTGTTAAAAACCTGGAATGCCACGGAAACTGTATATCCTGATGCGTTGTGTATTCATCAGTTGTTTGAACAGCAGGTGGAGAAAACCCCGGAAGCGACGGCGCTGATAGCGGGAGAGAAGACGCTGAACTATACGGAATTGAATGCCCGTGCTAACCAGTTGACTCATCAGCTGATCGAACAAGGGGTTTGTCCTGGTGATCATGTTGCGCTCCTGTTAGAGCGATCGATGGAACTGGTGGTGGCCCAATTAGCTATTCTTAAAGCCGGTGCCGTTTACGTGCCGATTGATCCCAGTATGCCGGATGAGCGGAAAAACTGGCTAATGAGGGATTCCTCAGCCAAATTGTTGCTCACCGATAC
>NZ_JBEJZY010000267.1:0-457 GCF_040256935.1 Photorhabdus viridis | reverse complement strand
GCTCGCGCACGCAGTTCAAACCGCAGCCCCTGACTGCCGTCTGCAAACAGCACATCCGATAACTGACTGAGCTGATTGACCGCGTTCAGGAAACGCGGGTTAAAACGCAGCCCCTGACTGTTCACCCTGTCTGGTACCCAGCGGTTACCCTCTTTATGCAGCACCCCGCCTAACTGACGGGTCAAAAACTGCTCCATGCGCCCGGTGTCCGGGCGGATAAATTGCCCCAGCATCGGCAATGAGATATCACTCTCCCCACCGGCAAACGGGTAACGACCGGCAAAGGCGGTATTCCAGTTGGCGACGATGGCCGTTTGCCACTGGGCATTCAGGCTGGCCGCAGACGGTTTCAGGATCTCCTGCCACGCCTGATTTAACGGCTGCACGAACATCGTCTGACCAAAACCGTGCCATGGGTCACCCAAACTGGCCGCCATCAGATTGCCGTAGCCCTGCG
>NZ_JBEJZY010000266.1:0-457 GCF_040256935.1 Photorhabdus viridis | reverse complement strand
CATCGCCCCTTTGGCCGCCAGTTTGGCGGACTGGAAAAGAATACTGCCGGTTGAGATAACCGTAAGTATGCCGCCGCTGGTTAATTCAGTGCCCTGCTGAGTCACTGATTCAGTGAATTCCCTGCCGTTTTCCCGGTAGATGTGATTTTGCACCGATTCGAAACGCATATTACCGCCAGAGGAGAGGGTGACATCGCCACCGGAAGTCAATTGAGCACCCGCAGTGGTGATAGCGCCATTTGCCGCCATCGTCAGTTTTTTATCGCCGCGGATTTGAGCAATAATATGTCGGTCATCTTTGTTGTTATCATTAGCCTGGTTAATGACAGAATAAGCCAGGGAAGGCAATGTGATATTTCTTCCGGCGGATAATAATGTATTACCGTTAGCCTGTATCTGAACGGCTTTCCCGTTAATATCCCCGCCACTGATGATACTGATATTATTCTTTGCTGTG
>NZ_JBEJZY010000265.1:0-460 GCF_040256935.1 Photorhabdus viridis | reverse complement strand
AGACAAAGCGGCGGCAAAAGAAACACTGGCAAAAGCGGGCAACCGTCACCCGACCGGGGATGACATCAAAAAGCAACTCTACGACACCGCTTACACGCAGGCGCTGAATGAATCCGGTTTTGGGACGGGAGGCAAATACCAGAAAGCGTTACAAGCGACAACGGCGGCTCTCCAGGGACTGGCCGGGGGTGACCTGAAACAAGCGCTGGCAGGCGGGGCTTCACCTTATCTGGCCGGGGTAATTAAAGACCTGACCACCGACCCGCAAACCCATCAGGTGGATATCGCGACCAACACCCTGGCCCATGCGATTTTGGGGGCCGTGGCCGCCGAAGCCAGTGGTGGCAGCGCCCTTGCAGGGGCAGCCGGCGCGGCTTCCGGTGAGCTGGCGGCGCAGGTCCTGATTAAGCAGCTTTACGGCGATAAGGTTAAAGTCAGTGAGTTAACGGAGGAGCAGAAA
>NZ_JBEJZY010000264.1:0-460 GCF_040256935.1 Photorhabdus viridis | reverse complement strand
TCCCTTCCCGCTGGTCGATGTGACGATCATCTCCGATGATGAAATCCTGACGCACAAACGGGTCGCGTTATTGGAAATGGTGCAAAAACATATCCGGCAGCGAGATATGGCGGAGTTACTGCAAGAGTTGGTCATACTGCTAACGTATGATTACTATACGGATGAACAGCTAAAAAGCGTGCTAAACTACTTATTACAGGCAGGAGATACTGCCGATCCAGAGGGTTTTATCCGGCGACTGGCAGAACAGTCCCCGAGGTATGAGGAGGTACTGATGACAATAGCGCAGAAACTGGAGCAGAAGGGACACCAGAAAGGGTTTATTGAAGGGCGTCTGGAAGGGCGCCAAGAAGGACGCCAGGAAGGACTCCAAGAAGGATTGCATAAAGGCGAAAAACGGGGGATCCTGAAAATCGCGTGTGCGATGATCGACATGGGTATCGACCGTGAAACGATAATG
>NZ_JBEJZY010000263.1:0-463 GCF_040256935.1 Photorhabdus viridis | reverse complement strand
GTTGAGCGGACCTTTCCCCCTGATTTAGCAGCCTTTTTCTTCGCCACTTTTTCCCGCCCTGTTAAAGAACATATCAACTCGCCCCGACGGGCACTTTCCCGATGTTAGCGCATTTTTTCCCCGACGTCAGCGCCGGGTTTCGGCCCGCTTTGCCTGCCAGAACCGGGTTTTATCAGGAACCCGTGGCGGCGGTGCAGCTTGTCTGCGCCGCTGACGCGGGTTGGCCGGGTGCGGGCGGGCCAGGCCCGCAGGTAACGCTTTTTAACAGGGAAGCCCCCCTGGGGGCTGCACGGGGCGGAGATGGCGAGCACGGGGACGAGCAACGGAGCGCAGCGCAGTGCGAGCCGCGCGCAGCCAGTGCAGCAGGGGCGGGGCGGGGGTAATTAACGGCGGAGGCCGCAGGCCGACTGGCTTACCGGTCTGTGGCTGTTGACCTTAACAGGCTGGCGGGCGGGTTTTAGGG
>NZ_JBEJZY010000262.1:0-467 GCF_040256935.1 Photorhabdus viridis | reverse complement strand
CCCAGTGTCCTCACATCGGGTGGAAATATTTATATTAACAGTGAGATATTATCAAATCAGGAATTGAGCAAAATTGAAGCCGAAAAAGATATTTTCCTGACGGGAAAAAAACTTTTAAATACAAGCAGAATATCGGAAGAAGCATCAGGGTATTTTAATCTGTTTGAATACTTCCCTCAGGACACTTATGTCTCTATCACCGATTCATTTAATACCCCCTCCGGTATCTATAAACTCTCGTCTAATAAGCTCCTGGAAAAAATCAACACATATCACCAATGGGATGATAAAAGTTATCATATTTTACCGCCGGGTGAAGTAAAATACGATATAAAAAAAGACAACCTTATTCTTGAACGGGCAAGTATCATCGCAAAAGGTAATCTTATCGCTGACTTTAGCGACAGCATTAATATTGATACTGACTACCCACGTAAATCGCCGCCCAGTTCAGATTTCTATTATGA
>NZ_JBEJZY010000261.1:0-468 GCF_040256935.1 Photorhabdus viridis | reverse complement strand
CATTGGGTATTCCTTATTACCAGCGAATTTTGGGATATTGGCCGGGAACTCAGCTAATCAACAGCAAAATGCAACAAGAAGCAATGAAGTTACCTTATGTTCAGTCTGCCACTTGTAAAGTTATAAATGGAAAGGAGAGAACTATTGCGGGCATGATGACAATAACGGACATGAACAATCAATCAACGGGGGTAAATTTCTGATGACTAACTCTGTAGTACTGACAACAAGTGTTCCAGGTGTAACCTTTACAAAGACGGGTCTAACTGTGCCCGACGAGGTTGATATTTTAAATGGGCGGCTAAATGATTTGGCTACAGCAATGGGTGGTGCAATGAGTACGAGCTTAACAACACCGCAAGGTCAAATAGCCATGAGTGATGCGGCTATCATTGCTGACAAGAACGATCAGTTACTTGCTATCGTCAATCAAATTAATCCGGATTATGCAACCGGACGTTTTCAAGA
>NZ_JBEJZY010000260.1:0-478 GCF_040256935.1 Photorhabdus viridis | reverse complement strand
GGGCAAAAGTGCTGATTTACCGCCATCGGTGCCTTATCGTAACTTCGTGGCTTATGCCCGTCAGGAAAGCCATATTCAGGCCGCAGAAACCTTCTTCCCGGACTATCTGGCAGATCTCGATGAAGTAACGGCCCCTTTTGGCCTGATTAGCGTTCAGGAAGAGGGCGAACATACGGCAGAAGCCCAACAGCCCCTTAATGCCGGCTTATCACTCGCCCTCCGTGAAACGGCCCGCAGGCTGGGCACCAGCCCTGCGGCGTTGTTCCATGCGGGTTGGGCGCTGGTCGTCGCCCGAACCAGCGGGCGTGACGATATCGTATTCGGCACCACCTTGTCAGGCCGTATGTCGGGCATGGCGGGCAGTGCGGGCGCGTTGGGTATGTTTATCAATACCCTGCCGGTCAGGCTGAAACTCAAAGGGATCAGCGCTGAGGCCCTCATCAAGGCAGTCACTGACATATGCGCTAATTTATTGCGT
>NZ_JBEJZY010000259.1:0-478 GCF_040256935.1 Photorhabdus viridis | reverse complement strand
GTATCGAATTTCTGGGTGAACAGGAGCGGACCAACTATCCGTTTGTGCTGTCGGTAGAGGACGGAGGTTCTACTCTGGGGCTGACTGCGCAGGTAGTACAGCCGTTTGAGCAGGATCGGGTATGCGGTTATATGCAACAGGCGCTGGCAAGTCTGGCAGAAGCGCTGGAGCGGGCACCGGAAACGCCGGTACGGGCGCTGAATATTTTGCCTGAAACGGAACGCGCGTTATTGCTGGAAACCTGGAATGCGACTGAAACACCGTATCCTGAGCAGTTATGCATTCATCAGTTGATTGAACAACGGGTAGAAAAAACGCCTGACGCCACCGCGTTGGTGTATGAAGGACAGACCCTGAGCTATGCCGCATTGAATGCCGATGCTAACCGGCTGGCCCATCAACTGATTGCACTGGGAATCGCGCCGGATCAGCGGGTGGCCGTCTGCATGGCAAGCTCACCGGCGCGGGTAGTAGGGTT
>NZ_JBEJZY010000258.1:0-479 GCF_040256935.1 Photorhabdus viridis | reverse complement strand
GCAGGCCAGTCCATTATCAGTTCCAGTCTGGGGACAACGATTAATGGCGGCAGCTTTAAAGACAATTTCACCACCGCATTACTTGCCAATATCGGCAATCAGATTAATGCAGAAGGGGCCCATTTAATTGGTGATAACGGGGAAATCTTAGGCTACACAGGAAAGATGTTAAGCCATGCCGTTGTGGCAGGAATTAGTGCGGAAATCGCCGGAGGGAATGCCAAAGGGGCTGCTGTGGGAGCTCTGGCCGCTGAATTAGCGGCCATTACAATGGAAAGCCGGCTATTTGAACCGTCGTACAAGAATGAAACAGCGCGACAAATCCATAAAATTCAGGAAGCGCTGACGGGTAATGAAGCCAAGGCTCAGACGGCTAAATTTATCGGGGCATTGTCGGGCGCTCTGATTAGCCATACACCCGAAGGTGCTTACAGTGCGGCGAACAGTGCAGAACTTGTCTATCGTAACAACATGACTGA
>NZ_JBEJZY010000257.1:0-479 GCF_040256935.1 Photorhabdus viridis | reverse complement strand
CCAACATTTTGAGGACGATTCAGTCAGAGTAGTGCAAAAAAGCCATATTTGATTAGACTTATCTAACTATTGGAGGTCGGTTCAATTGGCCCTGATTCCATTATTCTAAGGGTTTTTCGGGCCAGTTAATATCTGACGCTAAATTAACATCAACGCGGTTCAATAATACTCTATATTTTTTTAACTCTGCTAACAGCGATTTTTCCTTATCACTCGACATCTCCAAATCTACAGCATCTTGTAACGGAGCGATCTGTTTACTTACAGTGAGCATAAGTTGCTGTTTCTTATGTTCTGCTTGCTGCTGCTGTTCCCGTCTGAGCTTTATTTTATCACTTTCTGATATTATCCACTTTTCACTATCCCACTTGTGATAAACAGACGGTGCTTGTTTTGTAAGAATGGGATAACCCTCTTTATCACTGACGATAGCAAACCCGCGTGATTGACCGTCAAGTAATTCATTGTGTTTTTCTGCT
>NZ_JBEJZY010000256.1:0-483 GCF_040256935.1 Photorhabdus viridis | reverse complement strand
GGAGAGCAACGCCGTGCCTTGCCGCAGGTTATCGCCCAGCGTCGCGGGCTGCTCTGCCAATAATTGCCAGTCGCGCAGACCATTTTTCAGCAGACCTTTCTGGCGAGTGAGGTAACTGGCGAGATCTTCGCCTTCGACCAATTGATCACGCGAGATGTTCAGCGCGGGGGCATCGGCCGCGATGAGGATGTTTACGGTCTGTTCCTGATAGCCTTCCGGTAATGTGATGCTGCCTTCAGTGAACCGACAACGGGGGCGATTGTCCATCTTTCTTGTGTCTTATTTAATCATTAAGTGATGTTATTAATACATTAAGTATGCTTGTCAGAATTGATAATCCTTATTGAACAGAGGTGAGAGGTATCACCTTCTCAGTCATCAATAAAGATACAGAATCAATAATGTTATCCGCTTAATATTCAGGCAAAAGGTTATAACAAAAAATCGGCGATGTCTTGATGATTAGGCGAATTAATCCCCAAT
>NZ_JBEJZY010000255.1:0-492 GCF_040256935.1 Photorhabdus viridis | reverse complement strand
TCTTGATCAGTTTGCCATCCTTGATGAGGTAGCCTTGACCAATCTTGTAAATCTTATTGTTAATCTCTGTTCGGTGATGGTAGCCTTTCTGCCCAGCTCGAGCCACAGAGAAGGCAACACGGGCAGGGTGCCAGGCTCGAATACAGGCAACTTTGCGCAAACCTCGATGGGTCTTTCGGGGCAGTTTCTTTGTATGCCAACGACTGGTTACCCCTTTGTACCCTTTGCCTTTTGTCACGCCAATGACATCAATCATCTCATCCTGCCCAAACACCTGGTTCACAGGAACCTGCTGCTCCAGCCGCTCTCGGGCCCAGTCGAGCTTCTCAGCCACAGTGCCTCCATTCACCTGGATCTCCATCAAGTGTGCCTTCTTCTGGCGTAGAGGAAGCAGACGCATCTGAGTGTGGGCAATGATGCGGATGACCTGGCAGTACTTCTTCATGCTGTTGAAGTCCTTCTCCAGCTGCTTCTTGCCTGTGTCATCCTGCC
>NZ_JBEJZY010000254.1:0-495 GCF_040256935.1 Photorhabdus viridis | reverse complement strand
GGCGTATTGCGCTTGAAGGGTGTAAAACTAATCCGGCGTTGTGCCTGAATAACGTGGGCATTTTTGTTGCAGATGCCATTGCGCCGGAAGCGGCTGTTGGGACGGGTGTTTTTAGTGTCTAATTCTGTTCTTATTTTGGATAAAAGCAAAGAGAGCGCCAGTGCATTGACAAAAGCGTTAAATGAATCCTCGAATGTTTTATCGAAAACTGGGAAGTTCGAAGAAAAAACAGTCGTACAGATCATTCAAGCTGAAATGAAAAGTAATGTACTGTCAAAATCAACTCTTGATGCTCTGCAAACAGTTCAAAAGATACATAAAGAACCTCAGCTCTGCTTAAGAACAGAGATTTCAGAAGCACGTAGATTCAGACCCAGTCTTATTGCTTGGAATGTAAATGTGCCGCTTCTATGCGTTTCGTGCATTGACTCAAGCATTTTTATGCCGATAACGTATCAATAGTAAGTTTGTCAGACATTTGTTCAAGCTCAGTCC
>NZ_JBEJZY010000253.1:0-503 GCF_040256935.1 Photorhabdus viridis | reverse complement strand
ACCGCGTTTATCTGGCAGGGATTATCTGCACCGGCGCAGGTGGTCTGGCGTCAGGCGCCTTTATCGGTCGCTAAACTGACTCTGGACCCGGCTGACGGGCCGATTGGCGAGCAATTAGCTCACCGTTTTGACCCGCGCCAGTATCGTTTTGATCTGAGTCAGGCCCCATTGCTGCGCTTTGTGGCGGCGCAGGAAACCGATGGTCGCTGGCAGGTGCTGCAATTGCAGCATCACTTGATTGGCGACCATACGACGATGGAAGTGATGCATCGCGAAGTGCAGGTCTGTCTTGCCGGACAGGATGACAACTTGCCGGTACCGGCGCCTTTCCGCAATCTGGTGGCGCAGGCCCGGCTGGATGTCAATCAGGCAGAGCATACCCGCTTCTTTACCGACATGCTGGCTGACGTGGATGAGCCGACGCTGCCGTTTGGCCTGACCGAGGTGCATCGTGATGGCTCGCAGGTCACACAATCGCACCGGATGTTATCGCCGGCGTTAAA
>NZ_JBEJZY010000252.1:0-505 GCF_040256935.1 Photorhabdus viridis | reverse complement strand
GCTCAAACGGCTGTACTACCTGCGCAGTCAGCCCCAGAGTAGAACCTCCGTCCTCTACCGACAGCACAAACGGATAGTTGGTCCGCTCCTGTTCACCCAGAAATTCGATACCCGGTACAGCCTCATGTGGGATCAGCGGCTGCTCATTATGCCGGTAGTTCAACAGGGCGCTAAACAGTGGCGTGCCGCCCGCTACCCCACTGCAACGCTGGGCCAGCGCCAGTGACGCATGTTCATAATCCAGCAATCCGGCCAACCGGGACTGTGCCAGCCGTACACTGTCCTGCACCGGCGTCTCATCCATATCCAGTCGCAATGGCAAGGTATTGATAAACAGCCCCATGCCGCTGTCAGCCCCTTCCCCCGCCGCCATGCGCCCAAACAGTACCGTGCCGAACACCACTTTTTCCTGACCGCTGGTCTGCGACAACACCTGCGCCCAGGCCAGATGGCACAATGTTGCCACACTGACGCCCAGACGTTTCGCCTGCTGACGAAGGCGATC
>NZ_JBEJZY010000251.1:0-506 GCF_040256935.1 Photorhabdus viridis | reverse complement strand
AGGCAGCTGAACACTCAGATGGTCACGCAGGCTATGAATCAATCCCTCATCCGCCGGCGCCGCCACATAGGCCACCAGCCGTTTCTCCGGCCCGTCACCCTGTGCCAGTACCACCGAGTCACCCACGGCCGGGTGTTCCAGCAACCGGGATTCAATTTCCCCCGGTTCAATCCGGAATCCGCGGATTTTCACCTGCTGGTCGTTGCGGCCCAGAAACTCCAGATTGCCGTCCGGCAGGTAACGCGCCAAATCCCCGGTGCGGTACATACGCGCCTCCGGGTTGTCACTGAACGGATCGGGCAGGAACCGCTCCGCCGTCAGGTCAGGGCGATTGAAGTAACCCCGCGCTACCCCCGCCCCGCCGATATAAATTTCACCCACCACGCCCAGCGGTGCCGGCTGACCATAAACGTCCAGCAAATAAAGGCCGGTGTTAGCTATCGGACGCCCGATACTTTCAATAATCCTGTCACCCCGCGGTATCGACAACCAGGCAGAATACGTTG
>NZ_JBEJZY010000250.1:0-509 GCF_040256935.1 Photorhabdus viridis | reverse complement strand
CCCTATAATGCGCCACCACTGACCGACACAACGCTGACAAAGCGTGTGAGGCCAGGCAGAGCAAAGCAAATAAGCGCTTGACTCTGCGGGCGAAAAGCGTAGTATACGCAGCCCGGCTGAACGAGAATATTAATTTTTATGTCAGCCTGCTCTTTAACAATTAATCAGACAATCTGTGTGGGCACTCACAAGACCGTATCACAAAAAAATACATTAAGTCTTGAAGAGTGAACAACAGTTAATTCATAACGAAATAACAGTCAGTTTCTTTGAGCATCAAGCTTTTAATTGAAGAGTTTGATCATGGCTCAGATTGAACGCTGGCGGCAGGCCTAACACATGCAAGTCGGGCGGTAACAGGAAAGCGCTTGCGCTTTTGCTGACGAGCGGCGGACGGGTGAGTAATGTCTGGGGATCTGCCCGAGGGCGGGGGATAACCACTGGAAACGGTGGCTAATACCGCATAATGTCGCGAGACCAAAGTGGGGGACCTGAAAGGGCCTCACGCC
>NZ_JBEJZY010000249.1:0-516 GCF_040256935.1 Photorhabdus viridis | reverse complement strand
TTAACGGGCGAGCAACCGCGCGTGAAGGGGATCACGTCACCTGTGGTAAACATTCCGGTACTTACATGATTGTCGGGGGCGTAGCCAGCATGTTTAGCATGGGACGGCGATTGGCGGGCACATTAGATAGTGTCAGCACCTGCCCTTGTCGGGCCCGGCTGATCAATTCCGTGATGGACAGCTATGAGAAACAGGAAGAAGCTGCTGACCGGGTTGTCGCTCCGACTAATATGGCGGCGCAGAATGTCTCTTCTCCGGCGAAAGCGGCGGGAAGCGTTCAGCCCGGTCCACCGTCTGTAACGCAGGCTCCCCCACCGCCGATAGCGGTGTTTACGAAATCTTGCCAGCGGGGCAAAGGCTGTACGGATGCCGGAACAGAAGCTGAACCCGCGGATAACTTTGGCAGAATGGGGATATATCAGGTGCCGTCATCTCCCGCTCCGGTAGCGGCGCAAAAGCCTGAACCGCCTCCTCAGGGCAAGAAACACCCACCTGAACCGGATAAGCCGCAGGATA
>NZ_JBEJZY010000248.1:0-518 GCF_040256935.1 Photorhabdus viridis | reverse complement strand
TAATTCATCGTTTCTATCCCTTGCTGTTTTAAGCCAACAAGCAGATCAGCATTAATATACCGATATAATCGCTGATTATCTGGCTCTAGCCTGTAACCTAATAATCCATTTAAAGACATAC
The DNA here is from genome assembly GCF_040256935.1 of Photorhabdus viridis. NCBI lineage: Bacteria > Pseudomonadati > Pseudomonadota > Gammaproteobacteria > Enterobacterales > Morganellaceae > Photorhabdus > Photorhabdus viridis. Next base: position 397 of record NZ_JBEJZY010000248.1, on the reverse strand, counting down.
CAACATCAACTGATGTATACACCACATCCGCATCACGCTTGTCCATCCCAAAAATTTTTTCTCCAACCCCTTCATAGATAAATTTAACCGGCCCGGTATAACTTTCACGATAAAGAATATAATGTTCACTTTCAACAACGTTATTAAGGCCATGTGCCATTAATAATGCTCCAGGCACTGCTCCAATACCGGTATCAATAGCAATAAATCCACCAATGAATTGTATAGTTCCAGACACAAATCCAATCCATGCAATAGTTAAATTGACTACTTCATCTCTCCTGCTTTTAGTATTCTCATCTGGCGTTTTTTTCTTTACAACGATAACTTGCCTTACTCTCTTTTGAGAAAGCATTGCATCCTGTTTTTCTAACGATCGCATTTCTTCATCCAATGA
>NZ_JBEJZY010000247.1:0-520 GCF_040256935.1 Photorhabdus viridis | reverse complement strand
TGTGGTGTTCCGCCTGCGCCACCCGCACCCGGAACGGGAGTTCTGCGTCCAGTACCGGGAAACCGATTTTGACTTTCTGCACCGGCTGACCGCCGAAGAAGGCCTGTTTTACTTCTTTGAATTCACCGGCAACAAGAACACCCTGGTGTTCGCCGACGTCGCGGGCGCCCTCGCCACAGGCCCGGTCCTGCCCTATCACCCGGGTGAGGCGACCCAGGCACAACAGCTGTGCGTCACCGCGCTGACCCGGCAGGCGCAGGTCCGCCCGGCCACCGTGGAGCTCAAAGATTACACCTTCAAAAACCCGGTCTGGGCCGCCGAGTTTCGCCACCATATGCGGGAACAAAACCTCCAGCACACCGGCTATGAACACTTCGATTTCCCCGGCCGCTTCAAAGACGAGCAGCACGGCGCCGATTTCACCCGCTACCGGCTCGAAGCCCTGCGCAATGACGCCCTGACCGGCCACGGGGACAGTAACCACGCCGCCATGCTGCCGGGGGTCCTGTTCACCCTCACC
>NZ_JBEJZY010000246.1:0-523 GCF_040256935.1 Photorhabdus viridis | reverse complement strand
CAGCAGATAGGGGTCACCTTCCTTCGCCAGCAGATGATGGAACAAGATGCCGTCCTGCAACGGCGACAGGGCATAGATATCCTGCACATTAGCAATCCCGCCGGGCACCTGTTCAACAATGTGGTCAATTTCTGGCTGAGTCAGATCAATCAGCGGCAACATCTCCGGCGTCAACGCCGTGGTCGCTAATGTGATGATATTAGGCGGCACTACTACAGACTGATGTTGCTCCAATGTCTGGGCCAGTTCTGACAGCACCGGGCTCTGGAATAGGTTACGGGCGGTCAGTGTCAATCCCAAGCTGCGCAGACGTTCAATCATCCGTACGCCGAGCAGAGAATGACCGCCCAGCGCAAAGAAGCTGTCATGCCGGCTAATCCGCTCAATACCTAATAACTCACGCCAGATAGCTGCTAATGCGGTTTCCACCTCCCCCTGCGGCGCTGCGTAAATCTGCCGGGCAAAAGCCTCTTCACCCGGCATCGGCAGCGCCCGACGATCCAGTTTGCCGTTTGGGGTCAGC
>NZ_JBEJZY010000245.1:0-523 GCF_040256935.1 Photorhabdus viridis | reverse complement strand
AACATGCTCTACCGGTGTGTTATCACTGGCCTGATATAAGGTTTGCTTCGGTTTCGGTGGGGTTTCCGGTGAACTCAGTTGCAGATTTTCTTCAACCTCACTCTGTACGGTTACAGTTCTGCCCAGCGTGTCAGTTTTACCGGAAAGGGTCTGACCGCCAGCGGTGGTAATGGTATAGGGGGTATTCACCAGCGGCTTACCGCTTTGCTCGCTTCGCAGGGTATAGCGTGCTGAGTAGTCAAACAGCGCATCGGCGGATTTCTTTCCAGTGATATGGTCAGACATGGTGATACTGACTCCTTCGATACGGATATTCCCCATTGGGTCAATGACTATCTGCCCGCCCGCGTTCCCAATCGTGATTTGCCCGCTTTCCGAGTGCACAGTGATATGTTTACCCACGGCAATTTGTTGGTTATCGGTGACGTTAAATTGATGGCTTTTACCAATGGAAATGGCCTGCTGACCTTTAATGGTCACCGTTTGATTTTGACTGACTTCCAGCGTCTGGAAGCCCTGCACG
>NZ_JBEJZY010000244.1:0-528 GCF_040256935.1 Photorhabdus viridis | reverse complement strand
CCAGCCGGTTAGCACGGGCATTTAATTCCGCATAACATAGGGTTTGCTCTTCATACACCAACGCTGTCGCGTCAGGGGTTTTCTCCACCTGTTGTTCAAACAGCTGATGAATACACCACTGGTTAGGATACGCAGTTTCCGTGGCATTCCAGGTTTTCAGCAACAACGTACGTTCCGTTTCAGGCAGAATATTCAGTGTCCATACCGGGGTCTCCGGGGCTTGTTCAAGCGCCTCTATCAGACTTTCCAGCGCCTGTTGCATATAACCGCATATTCTTTCCGGATCATACGGTTGCACTACCTGAGCGGTCAGCCCCAGGGATCCACCAAAATCTTCCACCGACAGCACAAACGGATAGTTAGTCCGCTCCTGCGCGCCCAGAAATTCAATACCGCTTATCAGTTCATCTGACGATTCCAACAGGGCATTATGCCGATAGTTCAGCAAACTACTAAAGAGAGGGATCTCTCCCTGCACATTACTGCAACGCTGGGCCAGCGCCAGTGAAGCATGTTCATGTTCCAATA
>NZ_JBEJZY010000243.1:0-529 GCF_040256935.1 Photorhabdus viridis | reverse complement strand
CTTGCCGGCTCAATGACATCGTCCTCGTCATTCAAGGTCTGAGTTTCGCCTGATTTTTCGTAAGGATAGACTGTCGGGACGGGTTCAAGTTTAAGATCATAAATAATAAAATGATTAAGTGAACTTTTTCTTTTGCTTTCATTAGTAAATTTATTTCCAGTCAGAAAAATATCTTTTTCAACTGCAATTTTACTTATCTGATTGGATAAATTATCACTGTTAATATAAGCATTTCTTCCCGATAAGATAAGGCCCGGCGGAGAATTTTCTAATACCCTGCTTTTTATTCTGGTATTATTTAAATAAGCTTTTCCTGTTCCATTACCCTCAAAACCAAGACGACTGAAATAGGCATGCCCGAACCATTTATCAGGAAGGGGGGTTAATTCTGCTGTTATAGTATAGGGCTCGCCAAAAATATTGACATCATTAAGTACGGTCATATCTCTGTCTGTAACATCTGGTGTTATCGGCTTATTTTGAATAACAAAGACATTGCGGGTATTATTCAGATCTTTTGTCCTGACAA
>NZ_JBEJZY010000242.1:0-531 GCF_040256935.1 Photorhabdus viridis | reverse complement strand
CCGCCGCAAATTCTTTGACCAATACAAAGCGAGCCAAAGTCCGGTGGCGAAACAGGCGCTGGATGGCATTCGTGACCTGTACAAGCTGGAGCGAAAAATCAAACACCGGCCACCGGATAAACGGCGTCAGTGGCGACAGCGTTATGCCCGGCCGTGGCTGAATGAGTTCCGGTCCTGGTTGCAGACGATGCAGACCCAAACGGCGCCCAACTCCGGGTTACGCAAAGCGATAGATTATACGCTGAAGCGCTGGCTGGCGCTGGTGTGTTATCTGGATGATGGCCGGGTGCCGATAGACAACAACCGGGCGGAGAATGCGGTCCGGGGTGTGGCGCTTGGCCGAAAGAACTGGCTTTTTGCGGGTTCACTGCCCGCGGGGCAACGGGCGGCCATGATAATGAGCCTGCTGGAAACCGCCAGAGCCAACGGACATGAGCCCTGGGTCTGGTTACGTGATGTCCTCAGCCGGCTGCCTGACTGGCCGAACAATCGGTTGAATGAGCTGTTGCCCTGGCCTGAGAATCCCTTCCG
>NZ_JBEJZY010000241.1:0-536 GCF_040256935.1 Photorhabdus viridis | reverse complement strand
GAAGACGTATTCTCTATTTCAGGCCGTGGTACTGTAGTTACCGGTCGTGTAGAGCGCGGTATCGTAAAAGTGGGTGAAGAAGTTGAAATCGTGGGTATCAAAGATACAGCGAAAACAACTTGTACCGGCGTAGAAATGTTCCGCAAACTGCTGGACGAAGGCCGTGCGGGTGAGAACGTGGGTGTTCTGCTGCGTGGTACTAAACGTGACGAAATCGAACGTGGTCAGGTCCTGGCAAAACCAGGTTCAATTAAGCCACACACCACTTTCGAATCAGAAGTTTATATTCTGAGCAAAGACGAAGGCGGCCGTCATACTCCGTTCTTCAAAGGCTACCGTCCACAGTTCTACTTCCGTACAACTGACGTGACGGGTACGATCGAACTGCCAGAAGGCGTAGAAATGGTGATGCCAGGTGATAACATTCAGATGGTCGTTACCCTGATTGCACCAATCGCGATGGACCAGGGTCTGCGCTTCGCAATCCGTGAAGGTGGCCGTACAGTAGGTGCTGGTGTTGTTGCTAAAGTTATCGC
>NZ_JBEJZY010000240.1:0-538 GCF_040256935.1 Photorhabdus viridis | reverse complement strand
AAATTGCCCAGCACATGGCTGACCGGATGACGGCGCAACCCGCCGGCGGGTTGCAGTTCACCCTCGCCGCCGCCGGCCTGCCGCCCCACACCTTTGTCGTCGCCGGCTTTTCACTCAAAGAAGCCCTGTCCACCCCGTTTACTCTGGCGGTCAGTTTAGCCAGTGCCGACCCGGCCATTGATTTCGCCGCAGTCCTCGATAACCGCGCCACCCTCACCATCCTGCGCGCAGGCAAAATCGAACGCACCGTCACCGGCATGGTCGCCCGCTTTGTGCAGGGCAACACCGGCAAACATCAGACCCGCTATGAGATGACCCTCCGCCCCGATATGTGGCGCACCACCCTGCGCCAGAATTCACGGATTTTTCAGCGGCAGGACATCAAAACCATTCTCACCACCCTGCTCAAAGAGAGCGGCGTCCGCGATGTGGTGTTCCGCCTGCGCCACCCGCACCCGGAACGGGAGTTCTGCGTCCAGTACCGGGAAACCGATTTTGACTTTCTGCACCGGCTGACCGCCGAAGAAGGCCTGTTTTA
>NZ_JBEJZY010000239.1:0-539 GCF_040256935.1 Photorhabdus viridis | reverse complement strand
CAAGGTGATCCAGTTAATGCCACGGATGGAATGACCATACTGTAATTTGGCTGTATGCACTGCGGAGTTCACTTGCAGGGCAGGGTAACGCTGGGCCAGTTGGTACTCTAAGGGAAAGTAGTCATAGTAGTCGTTGGGCAGGACCAGACAGTAGCCACAGTCCCCACTGTCGGGTTCGAGTTGTTCACACAGAAAATCCAGCCAGGTCATAAAGCGAGCCATGCCTTCTTGTTCTTTCAGATAATTCCAAGGAAGTGTCAGGCTTAGGTAAGAACTGCCGTTATCACCGCTTATTTCCCGAGAATCCAGGTAACACATCAGATAATTAGGTGCCTCATCTTCATTTTTGGCATCACTGACCACCCAACTAGAAAACTGGTTTTTTTTCTGATTAAGAATACCTTCTTCCACTTTGGCAATATTTTCCAGTGAATATTTTTTTAACCCTTTCAGCTCATGACGGTGAAAACGCAGGTGGGTACCAAATTCTTCGCGAAAGCGCCGGTAGCAGGCCAGAATGCGTTGCTTTTTCTCCTGAG
>NZ_JBEJZY010000238.1:0-552 GCF_040256935.1 Photorhabdus viridis | reverse complement strand
TAAGCCTTCCTGCCCGCTAAACGCCACCACATCCAGCGGCGCGGTATTTTTCCAGACTTTCAGTTTGTAACGGCTGTGATCAAAGATGATCGCCGGGGTGGTGTTGTTCATGACGGGCTCTCGGTTTTCTCGGTTTCAGTGAATGTCAGGGTGATCTCACCGGTTTCATCGGCGCCCAATATCACCCCGGCCGGTTTAGGGTGATGGGCCAGACGTTCCAGCAGCGCCTGTGATAACACCGGCAAAATTTGCTGGTTGAGCAGGCTGTCGATATTGCGGGCGCCGCTGTCCGGCAGCAGACAGGCGCTGACCAGCGTGTCACCGAGGGCGCTTTCCACCTGACAGGTCAGGCCATAATGGGTATTGAGTCGCTGGGTCACCTGCCCCAGTTTGATGTCGACAATACGTTTGAGCGCCTCAGGCGGTAACGGGCGGTAAATCACCGTCTGAAAGCGCGCCAGCAGGGCGGGCTGGAAGTGATCCCGCAGCACAGGATGCAACAGTTCATGCAACGCGGCATTCGATGCGTCAGGCTGTTGCGCCAATAGCGCC
>NZ_JBEJZY010000237.1:0-555 GCF_040256935.1 Photorhabdus viridis | reverse complement strand
GGAAGAATCCAGTCACTATGAGAAAACAGAGACCAAACGTCGGTGGTATGGCAAAAAGAAAACCACCACACGCACCCGTCATGATGTCACGAACAAAGTGACTGAATTTACTGCCGGCGGTGATATTAACCTGTTAAGCCGGGATGACAGCACTTATGAAGCCAGCAAAATCGCCACCCATCAAAATGCCAAACTGACCAGTACTCACGGTCAGGTTAATTTTAAAGCGGTAAAAAACAGCACCTTTGCGCAAACGATTACCCATTCCAAAGGGTTCTACATCAAGCAAACAGATAAAGGCTACACCGAAAATACCTGGGTGCTTCCCGCTATTCATTTCGGTGGAAAACTTACCGTAGAGGCCGCCAACGGTGTCAGCGCGGATATTAAAGCCCAAAACGGTCAGTCGTTACAAAATGTTGTCTCCGTCTTTGGTAATACCCGGGAAACCGCCTGGCTGAAAGGACTGAGTGAACGTCAGGATGTGCAATGGAACTTAGTCAAAGACGCGTATGACCGCTGGGATTATAAGAGCCAGCATCTGAACCCGGTGGT
>NZ_JBEJZY010000236.1:0-566 GCF_040256935.1 Photorhabdus viridis | reverse complement strand
GTAATCCGACAATGATTAAATTGAAGAAAGCAGGGGTTAAAAGTGATAAAAACGACGGTTAAAACTTTATACCGATTAACACCATCAGTTAAAAAACGATTTTTAATCACAGGTTAAATTCTGCTCATTATAAAACGCAGGGCAACATTCATTTTGTTTACCCTGCCCTGTTTAATCCATTTATCAGTGTTCCTATCCTCCCTTTATTTTACATTTACCTGACCTGCTATAATCATTTAAAAACGTGAATACCGAAGTGTTAAAGTTTTATATCAGGGCGGATTAAACGCAATAAATGAGAATTTTCAAATGGAAATCAATCGCATTTAATCGAAGATCATTAACCATTAATAGTGAATTGAAAATAAATCTGTACGTAAAAGGATATTATCCAAGTAGATGAGTATTAAAGTTTTTTCTCACCAGCTATTTAACAACGTCAGTAAAGATAAAAATGGATATGATTTGCGTTCGTTAAACGTGATCCGATGATGATTAAACTTAATAAAAATCCGGGGTTAAAAAGGGTAAAAATGATCGTTAAAACTTTACATCGATTAACACCA
>NZ_JBEJZY010000235.1:0-566 GCF_040256935.1 Photorhabdus viridis | reverse complement strand
TTCTAAATTAAACATGCCTGAGGATCTCCACGATTTTGTTTTCTTTGACAAAAACTTTGATCGTGCCTCAGGCACTTAGTTCCCTTCTTAAGCAAACCTCAGGTTAATTATCTCGCCCGCAAAATATGCGGGCTGTTTTACATCTTCATAGAGCTATGAATACAATTCTGATATTAAAGAATGGGCAGTGAGTGTAATAAAAAACTGATAATTCAGCGTGTTATATTAGCTTGGTGATTTAAAAGTTGTCGTTACTTTTTCGGATATAGAAATAATTTATGTGATATCAGAATTGTTTGGTAAATCATTTCGGACGGTTCGTTTGATAGGCTGCTTATTTTCATCAAAATACCGACTGGGCCATATTTCAGCAGGGGTGACACCAATTTCCTGAGCAATCAACCATTCCCCTTTAGGCCAGGGGCGCGTTAAAGCATTTGCTAATGTTGAAGAGCTTAAACCGTGCTCTCTGGATAATGATGCCAGCGTTTTATTCTTCTTACGTATCGCAGCGATAATATCGGCGGTATGCCAGTCTTTTTTCATATTCCTGCTTCCCTCTTTGG
>NZ_JBEJZY010000234.1:0-569 GCF_040256935.1 Photorhabdus viridis | reverse complement strand
AGGCGAACCGGGCGGCAGAGGGGCCAGTGGTATCGGATTTTTATAGTGCTGGGAACCGGGTTGATAATGTTTTCGCCATGCTTCATCATACTGTTTTTGCTCCTCGGTGCGATTATCGCTGATACGCATTACACCAAAGCGGTCTTCGGTGGCAATCTGAATGTAATCAGTTTGTTGTGCCTCAGTTAGGTCATCCCCCGGAAATTTCACCTCAATCAGCATTTTCAGATTATCGGGGTGTACGGAGCCATCGAAGTAAGTGGCATTTCTGCCCGGCCAGCGGAGAGTTTCCTCTTTAACCAAAATAATATCGGGGCGGCGAATGCGTAAAACGCCAAATTTCTCTGCATCGTCGGCAGAAGGCCGGACAAACGGATTACTGGATTGCGGTAAATTATCACCATAACGCTGTTTAGAGACCAGACTGGTCGCCAGCATGGGTAAGGGCACAGCCTCTTCTCTGATAGCAAACACCACTTCCGCTTTATAGGGCCACAGAAAGTCATGTTTGAGTTCCTCAACCTTAATCAATCCACTCATAATGACTTGATTAAGAAAGCGAATAGCAC
>NZ_JBEJZY010000233.1:0-573 GCF_040256935.1 Photorhabdus viridis | reverse complement strand
TCACAACCCGAAAATGTCTCGGGGTGCGCAGTGTTGAGAGACTGGTCAACAATCCCTCGGGGAGATTATTGACGCTTTCAATTTTCAGCTTGTTCCAGATTGTTAAAGAGCAAAATAGTTCGCAGCATACTGTCGCCAATATACTCTGAACTATGATTAGTATGGTGGAGCTAAGCGGGATCGAACCGCTGACCTCCTGCGTGCAAGGCAGGCGCTCTCCCAGCTGAGCTATAGCCCCATACAAATTTATTATCGCCAGTTTTAGACCAGCCTTTTCATCACAGCCAGTTTCAACGCCAATAACGCAGGGTGCGCGAACAAATGGATCATGCCGCGTTTGAAAATGACAAAGAAGAAAACCGTCTGGTAGGCCTGAGTGGACTTGAACCACCGACCTCACCCTTATCAGGGGTGCGCTCTAACCACCTGAGCTACAAGCCTGTTACGATAATTAACTCTGTTCTTTCATCAGACAATCTGTGTGAGCACTGCACTCAACTGCATCTCAGGTAAGGAGGTGATCCAACCGCAGGTTCCCCTACGGTTACCTTGTTACGACTTCACCCCAGTCAT
>NZ_JBEJZY010000232.1:0-574 GCF_040256935.1 Photorhabdus viridis | reverse complement strand
CCGGCAGGACCGTGTCCGCCTGACCAGACCCGCCCTGCATGACCTCAGCAAACGCCAGCAAAGTGGGGAATTTAAACAGAGTCGCCAGCGACAGTTCAACCCCGAAAGCCGCGACCCGGTTCATCACCCGCACCGCCAGTAACGAATGCCCCCCCAACGCAAAGAAATTGTCATACCGGCTGATTTGCTCAATCCCCAGAATTTCACGCCAAATCGCTGCCAGGGCGATTTCGGTTTCGCCCTGCGGCGCGACATAAACCCGCTGGGCATAAGCTGCATTGTCCGGGTCCGGCAATGCCCGGCGATCCAGTTTACCGTTAGGCGTCAACGGCAACGCATCCAGCCGCACAAAAGCCGACGGCACCATGTAGTCAGGCAGCTGAACACTCAGATGGTCACGCAGGCTATTCGCCAGCCCCTCGTCCACGGGTGCCACCACATAAGCCACCAGACGCTTATCCTGCGCTTCTCCCAACGCCAATACCACCGATTCACATACCGCCGGGTGTTCTATCAACCGGGCTTCAATTTCCCCCGGTTCAATGCGGAAACCGCGAATTTTCACCTGCTGGTC
>NZ_JBEJZY010000231.1:0-574 GCF_040256935.1 Photorhabdus viridis | reverse complement strand
GGCCGGTGTTTGATTTTTCGCTCCAGCTTGTACAGGTCACGAATGCCATCCAGCGCCTGTTTCGCCACCGGACTTTGGCTCGCTTTGTATTGGTCAAAGAATTTGCGGCGGGCGTGGGCCCAGCAACCCGCTTCGGTGATATCCGCCCGGGCATGCAGCGCGTTGTAGCCGGCGTAGTCATCCGTGACAAGGGAGCCACCGGCCCATTCCTCCAGGAACCCCTGGGCATAACGGCCACTGCGGCCGGGATGCAGCTCATAGTACACTACCGCCGGCGAGGTATCGGAGCCGGTGACATACGTCCACAGATAGGCGCGCTGGGTCTGGCCTTTTCCCGGGGCCAATATCGGCAACGGGGTCTCATCGGCATGCAGCACCGGGGACGTCAGCAGCGTCTGCTTCAGGGCATCGGCCAGCGGTTGCAACGCCACAGCCACCTGCCCCACCCAGTCCGACAGGGTGCTGCGGGCCAGGGTTACGCCGCTGCGGGCATAGATTTGCTGCTGACGGTAGAGCGGCAGGTGGTCACGATATTTGGCGACCACCACCTGAGCCAGCAACCCCGGCTCTGGAA
>NZ_JBEJZY010000230.1:0-601 GCF_040256935.1 Photorhabdus viridis | reverse complement strand
GCCCGTACAGCGACTGTTTCGGCTGCCGCCACACCCGTTTCCCGGCCGGGTCGAACAATGCCAGCGGCTCACCCGTCGGCGCACTCACCGCATACTGGGTCTCAATCGCCCCCACCACGAGCTCCACCCGGTTGTCCAGATTGAGGGTAAACTGCTGCGTCTGCTGGGCCATCAGTTCCCAGCCGTCAAACACCAGATGGCGGATGATTTTCAGCCGGCCATGCTGGTATTCCCGGATTTCGGCTGGGGTATCCCCATCCCACAAATACGTGGTCAGCTTACCGGTCTGGATACAGCGTTTTTCAGTGCGCCGCCCGAAAGCATCATAGCGATATTCCCACCGGTGGCCATCCGGGGTGAGGAGGCCGGTCAGCTGGTTCTGGCTGTTCCAGCGGTATTTGGTCACCGCCAGCCGGTAACCCTCGGCTAAGAACTGTTTCTCTTTCATGCGACCGGCCAGGTCGTAGACAAACCGGTGCGAGCCCACCCAGTTCAGGCGGTGCCCCGCCTGGTAGAGGGTTTCCCCCATAATCTCCTGCACCCCGTCAAATCGCCGGGACGGGTAACCGGTGACATCATACTGATAATGCTCGCGCAGGTT
>NZ_JBEJZY010000229.1:0-615 GCF_040256935.1 Photorhabdus viridis | reverse complement strand
CGGCGGTAAGAGCCAGCTCAACCTGGGGCATCTGGTTGACAGCCAGAAACCGCACCCGGATAAACGGGGTGAAGGGTTTGAGCTGCGTACCGATGACTGGGGCGCGATCCGCGCCGGGAAAGGGTTGTTTATCAGTGCGGATGGGCAGACCAACGCGGGGGGAGACGTGTTGGCAATGCCGGCGGCAATCAGTCAGTTACAACAGGCGCAGGCGTTAACCGAAGCATTACGGGGTGCGGCTGAAACCGCCAAAGCTGAATTAGCGGATTTGCAGCAACAGAAAACGTTATTGAGTGACACGTTAACCGAACTGAGAAAATCGGCGCTGTTACTGTCCGCGCCCGAAGGTATTGCTCAGACGACGGCGAAAAGTCTCCAATTTTCTGCGGGGGACAATGTGATGGCCACCAGTGGGAAAAATACCGATTTTAGCGTGCTGAAAAAATTCACGGTAGCGGCGGGTGAAGCGGTCAGTCTGTTTGCGCAGAAACTGGGGATAAAACTGTTTGCCAGTCAAGGTCGGGTAGATATTCAGGCGCAGGGTGATGCGATGGGGCTGGAAGCGCTGAAAGACATCACGGTAAGCAGTCATGAAGGCAAAGTGATCATCAGTGC
>NZ_JBEJZY010000228.1:0-615 GCF_040256935.1 Photorhabdus viridis | reverse complement strand
AGGACATGAAGATCAAGTCCTTGGAGGAGATCTACCTGTTCTCCCTGCCCATTAAGGAGTCTGAGATCATTGATTTCTTCCTGGGTGCGTCCCTAAAGGATGAGGTTCTGAAAATCATGCCAGTGCAGAAGCAGACTCGGGCTGGCCAGCGGACCAGGTTCAAGGCTTTCGTCGCTATTGGGGACTACAATGGTCACGTTGGTCTTGGTGTTAAGTGCTCCAAGGAGGTTGCCACTGCCATCCGAGGGGCCATCATCTTGGCCAAGCTTTCCATCGTCCCTGTGCGGAGAGGCTACTGGGGGAACAAGATTGGCAAGCCCCACACTGTTCCATGCAAGGTGACAGGCCGCTGTGGCTCTGTGCTGGTGCGTCTCATCCCTGCCCCCAGAGGCACTGGCATTGTCTCTGCTCCTGTGCCCAAGAAGCTCCTGATGATGGCCGGTATAGATGACTGCTACACTTCAGCCAGAGGCTGCACTGCCACCCTGGGCAACTTTGCTAAGGCCACCTTTGATGCCATCTCCAAGACTTACAGCTACCTGACTCCCGACCTCTGGAAAGAGACTGTCTTCACCAAGTCTCCTTATCAGGAATTCACGGATCATCTTGTGAAAA
>NZ_JBEJZY010000227.1:0-620 GCF_040256935.1 Photorhabdus viridis | reverse complement strand
AGGGTCGTGCCGGCTCCGCCATCGCCCAAAACGGCAGGCACATGCCCCTGATGTCGGGAAGAGACGACTTGCCAGCGGTCATTCATGGCGTCAATCGGGTGGTGGGTTAACGTGAAGATCCTGCCCGGCATTAATCGAATACAATTGCTGTCCGCTTGCCCTGATTTGCTGTCGGCCCGCACCGCTTCCAGCCGGTACTGGGTCAATGGCATGCCCTCTTTGTTTTTCAGAAAGCGGCCGTAACTTTCGAAAATATGAAATGGCGTGCTGCTCTCTGCCTCAAAATCTGTTGCGTTATGCTGCAAGGCATAATTGGGGTTGTGGTAATTCCTGTCTTTTTGGGAGATCGATTCCGGGCGCATGTGGGAGCCCAGAGACCATTTGGAGATAACATTTTCTTCTGTTGCGTTGGTGACGTCCGGGTTGTAAATCAGCGTATCCGGCGCCCTCATGTTTAAATGGCTGTCGCTGACATAGAGCCCGTCATCGGCGAACCAGAAGAAAATCCCCTCTTCCGCCGCAAGGCGGGTAAAGAAATCATAGGAGGATTCCCTTTTCATGGTGGTGTATTCCCGCACTGAATGCGGGTCATTGAAATGCATACTGGCCCTGAGGGTTTT
>NZ_JBEJZY010000226.1:0-627 GCF_040256935.1 Photorhabdus viridis | reverse complement strand
GCTTCCACCATGATACGAGTCACATTCTCTCTGAGCTTAGCCTTCTGCTGATCAGAAAAAACCCCATACTCCTTCTGCTTAGTGACTTCAAGAGCTTTATCAATCCGCCCTTGCACATCCGCGGCTTTCATTTGACGCAATTGATTCTCCGCCCCATTGAGTGAACTGTCGGTCATAAACTCAATCGACAGCTCCTTCAACCAAGTAGCGTGCTCGCCGGCGATATCATCACTCCACCCGGCCAGTTCATGAGCAATACCAATCGGATCGTGCAAAGCCAGCAATACCGGTGAGACCGGCGAACCATCCGCTGCCGCTCCCCGTCTTTGCATGGCTCTGACCGTGGCGTCCGCACTCCCGGCCCGATTTTTGCTCCACGGATAGAGGGTGCCCTGCGGGCCAACCGCGTTAGGCGTAAACGCATAGTAGGGCGCCTCTTCCATTGTCCGGCTGATACGGGCCGCTGTAGGGTTGTGAGGCAGAAGGTAGGTGGGGCAATACATATCCACCGGGTGGTAATCCATCACCGTATTCAGGGTATCTGCCGTGACCTCGCTGATCCCCTCCCCTTCCGGCACCCCTCGCCATTGCCAGGATTTCACGCACTGCATCCGCTTTTCCCGCGCG
>NZ_JBEJZY010000225.1:0-628 GCF_040256935.1 Photorhabdus viridis | reverse complement strand
CGTCGGTGTTGTAACACGGATCGTCATTGCAGATTCTACGCCCATGACTTCAACCACAGCCCCTGCAAGACAGATATTACCGCAGTCTGTATCGTTGATTATGCGATTGTCAGCATATGACCATGAACCTTTGCACATCCAGTATGGAACATCAAAGGCCCCGTTTTGCTTAAGCCATACGATAAACTCTTTAGTAGTCCATGTGCCACCACCGGTATTGATCGAGCTGCTATAAGCACGACATGCCCCCACATCCTCAGCAGAAGGCTTATTTTTTGTTGTATAGATTTTGGTCCAATCTTCCTCAAACCCATAAGAATCGCGTGCAGAACGATAAGCAATTCCTGAGTTTCTGTTACCAACCCGTAGCTGAAATGCTGGACAACTCCCGATACCATCACTGAAATGAGCAATAAGCATACTATAATCAGGATAACTTAAATTATATATTCCTGTGCTGGCATTCCACGGAACACCATTTGTGTAAGAATAATCCCCACTATTACCTAATTTAAACGCCCCCACATCCCCGGCACTCAAACTGATATCCCCGACCAGAGATTTTCCGTTAATTCTCCTGCCACTTGGCACCGCATTATTCGCCTTTTGCACCGTTTCCACCAAACCA
>NZ_JBEJZY010000224.1:0-634 GCF_040256935.1 Photorhabdus viridis | reverse complement strand
AGTACCGTCAGTCCGGCCAGCGCTGGCTCGCCCAGCGCCCCACACCCGGCCTCATCCGCCAGTATTACGGACGGCGCGGCATCATGCAGGATATGCGCCAGACGTTCACCCGGATAAGCCGGGTCCAGCGGCACATACGCCCCGCCGGCTTTCAGCACCGCCAATACCGCCACCACCATTGCCGGTGAACGTGACACGCAAATCGCCACCCGCTGATCCGGCTCTACGCCCAGCGCCATCAGCTGATGGGCCAGCCGGTTGGCACGGGCATTGAGTTCGCCATAACTGAGGGTCTGCTCTTCATCTTCATATACTAACGCCGGCGCGTCAGGCGTTTTCGCCACCTGCCGTTCAAACAACTGATGCATGCACAATTGCTCAGGATAGGCGGTTTCCGTGGCGTTCCAGGTTTTTAACAGCAACGTACGTTCCGCTTCCGGCAGAATTTCCAATGCCCGAACAGGCATGTCCGGGGCCTGCTCCAAGGCCGCCGCCAGACTTTCCAGCGCCTGTTGCATATAATCGCACAGGCTTTCCGGATCAAACGGTTGCACTACCTGAGCCGTCAGCCCCAGGGCTTCCCCAAAATCCTCCACTGACAGCATTAACGGATAGTTGGTCCGCTCCTGTGCGC
>NZ_JBEJZY010000223.1:0-640 GCF_040256935.1 Photorhabdus viridis | reverse complement strand
CGATCTGTTTTCGACTAATTGATTTTTATTTCCCTGCGCATCTTTCTGTATCCACAGATTATCGCTGGCTTGCAGTAAAGCTTTATCCCCGGTATTACGCACGGTGTCGCCGAATACCCGCATATCCCGGCCGGCAGTTACGCTACCTTTATTCTCCAGCGTGGTGTTTGCCAGGGTAATATCCCGCTCTGCCTGCACGGTAATATTCGGGGCAATATCAGTTTCTTTGCCCATAATATTGAAGTCGGTTTTAGCCTTGGCATTGCCTAATTCAATTTTGCCATTAACGTTTAAAGTAATATCACGCTGGTCGCTAACCATCTCTTTCAAATTAACCCCAACGCCATCCTCAGTGGCGACAAGCCGGATTTTATTGGCATACATGCCGCCCAGCGCTTTGGTATCAATGGCTAATTGCGGTTTAGCACCTTCTCCGGTGAGCGGGTTAACCGTGCCGTCTTTTAAACTGATGCGGTTGGCGCCCTGCGTCAAAGAGAGCGTGTTGGCCTGAATCTTTCCGTTTAATTCTGTCGCCCGGCTGATGATATCGACATAATCCGTCGCTTTGCCCTCCAGCCCTTTGCCGCCAATGGTGATCTGGCCTTGTTTAACTTCCAACGCTTCCAGCGCACCCTGTTTG
>NZ_JBEJZY010000222.1:0-657 GCF_040256935.1 Photorhabdus viridis | reverse complement strand
CCGCCCCAGACCCGGAAACTGTTGCTGCTGATACAGCAAATGGTGAAAGAGAGCATGGCAGAGCAACAACGCCCAGTGAACGCTATCCGCTTTACCCGCCGGGATATCCGCAGTTATACCCAGTGGAGTGACAGCCAGCTTAAGCTCCACTGTCAGCGCCTGAGTGACATGGAATACCTGCTGACACACGGCGGCAGTCGCGGCCATCTGTTGCAATATGAACTGCTCTGGAATGGCGATAAAGCGGAGGAGGCTCACCTGTGCGGTCTGATTGAACCGGAAAATCAGGCTGCCAATAGTGTATATGACTCGTGCAAGTCTGGCCCGGATGAAGGCAAGTCGGGGTCAAGTCTGCCCCAAGTCAGGGCCAAGTCTGGGTCGCCAAAACCGGCGGCAAGCCGCAGTGACAAAGGGCTGAGCGGTTCGCAAGTCGGGACAGCCTGAAAAGGACTGTTCCGGACCCCTAAAAATCAGGCCGTCGTACCGTACTGCCCCTTCATCAACGAACCTGAAAGCCAGAAAGGAAAGTGTGAATATGACGGGTGCAAGTCTGGCTCAAATGAAGGCAAGTCAGGGTCAAGTCTGCCCCAAGTCGGGGTCAAGTCTGGTTCGCCAAAACCGGCGGCAAGCCGCAGTAGCACAGGGCTGAATGACTCG
>NZ_JBEJZY010000221.1:0-658 GCF_040256935.1 Photorhabdus viridis | reverse complement strand
TTGTTTTAGAAATTCATTCATATTACCAACAGTACCTTTATTCAGTTGATAAGGTTGGTATCTTTAATCCTAACTCTGTATTAGTCTGATGAATAAAAAATATTGAATGTTGTTTAATTGATAATTAAATGTTGATAGGAAGTTAAAATAATCCCAGCCGTAGCTGACTGGGATTAGAACTTTACCTATGTTACTGGTCACTAGTAGATATTTTAGTTAACGGACATTGTGACATTTTCTGAATTACAGAATGAACTGTACCGGCAGGTAATAAAGTCTCTTTTATTGTATTCCCATCATCAACACTCCAAATTAGGCGATCATTTTGGCTTGTTTTCATAAAGTAAATATAATAGCCATTATCCCCCATTGCAGTACAAGTCATATCAAACAAGCTATCAATAAGATCTTCTCCTTCTCCTGTAAAATAACTTTCTGCATTTCTGTATAAGGTAATAGGATCAAAGGGAATATCATTACATGCCAACTCATCTATTTTCATATTTGAGTAAAAGCCAATTGTTGTTCTTAATTCGAAAACATCAATAAGGTCAAATAATTTATTTCCTTCTAAATAGAAAGAAAATACTCCATTTTTCCAAAAGCTATCTGGAGAGTTCCATGACTCAACAATGTCAAATTGAAGAGAAAAGTAAAA
>NZ_JBEJZY010000220.1:0-658 GCF_040256935.1 Photorhabdus viridis | reverse complement strand
CCCGGTCAGGCTGCGGTGATAAAACGGTAATTTTCCCATAGACAATAATTAACAATTTGATAATGACATTATTAAACTATTCTAATGTGGTATTAATTTCCCGTCTGAATAGATAGTGTTAAATGTGATCAATATCTAGATCTTTAATCCTGACAATGGGCAATGGGATATATTAAATGCTGTAAAACGGTGATAAGGATGAAGGTAATCTTTTATACATCAATAGCAATTCTTTAAGTTACTTAATGGTATTGTGTCCCAAATCCAGCAGGCGTGCGATATCCTGCTAACTATTCTCCAGCGCATTTGTTGCCCGGTAAGTGAGTAACGGTGTCAGTTTTCAAGCGTGATTTGATTGTTTGGCGGTGTTTTTAAATAGACTGGTTGACTAAAAGTCTGCAAAATTTTACGCGCTTTTAATGGTTTAAGGCATAGATTTAAATAAAAAGTGTTTAAATTTTAAAAAAGAGATTTATTTTATATTTAGGATATCTTTTATTTTGCTGGTTTTTTGTGTATTTTCTTTAATTAGGTACCCAAAACCCGGTTGTTTTAGAAATTCATTCATATTACCAACAGTACCTTTATTCAGTTGATAAGGTTGGTATCTTTAATCCTAACTCTGTATTAGTCTGATGAATAAAAAATATTGAATGTT
>NZ_JBEJZY010000219.1:0-659 GCF_040256935.1 Photorhabdus viridis | reverse complement strand
CATATGCCCTTTATTGGCGCGGTCGGACCAGCCTTTTTCGGTAAAAAAACCATGGAAGAGGTGGCGGCGATTAAAGACATCGGCAGCTACTTTGACCGCGCTGAATACATCAAGTGGCAGGCGTTCCGCGACAGCGATGATGCCCGCTATATCGGCCTGACGATGCCGCGTGTGTTGGGGCGTCTGCCCTACGGCCCGGATACCGTGCCGGTACGCACGTTTAACTATGTCGAAGAGGTCGCCGGGCCGGATCACACGAAATATTTGTGGACCAACGCCGCATTTGCGTTTGCCGCCAACCTGGTCAGGAGCTTTGTCAGCAATGGCTGGTGTGTGCAGATCCGCGGGCCGAAAGCGGGGGGCGCGGTCACGGATTTACCGATCCATCTCTACGATCTGGGGACCGGTAATCAGGTCAAAATTCCGTCAGAAGTGATGATCCCAGAAACCCGCGAGTTTGAATTCGCCAATCTGGGGTTTATGCCGCTCTCGTACTACAAAAACCGCGATTATGCCTGCTTCTTTTCGGCCAATTCGGCGCAAAAACCGGCGTTGTACGACACGAATGAAGCCACGGCCAACAGCCGTATCAATGCGCGTCTGCCCTATATCTTTCTGCTGTCACGGATTTCCCACTATCTGAAGTTAATCCAGCGGGA
>NZ_JBEJZY010000218.1:0-661 GCF_040256935.1 Photorhabdus viridis | reverse complement strand
ACAGGGTGCGCTGGAAGCGTTGGAAGTTAAACAAGGCCAGATCACCATTGGCGGCAAAGGGCTGGAGGGCAAAGCGACGGATTATGTCGATATCATCAGCCGGGCGACGGAGTTAAACGGGAAAATTCAGGCTAATACACTCTCTTTGACGCAGGGCGCCAACCGCATCAGCTTAAAAGACGGCACGGTTAACCCGCTCACCGGAGAAGGCGCTAAACCGCAATTAGCCATTGATACCAAAGCGCTGGGTGGCATGTACGCCAATAAAATCCGGCTTGTCGCCACTGAGGATGGCGTTGGGGTTAATCTGAAAGAGTTAACCAGCGACCAGCGTGATATTACTTTAAACGTTAATGGCAAAATTGAATTAGGCAATGCCAAGGCTAAAACCGACTTCAATATTATGGGCAAAGAAACTGATATTGCCGCGAATATTACCGTACAAGCGGAGCGGGATATTACCCTGGCAAACACGGCACTGGAGAATAAAGGCAGCGTAACCGCTGGCCGGGATATGCGGGTATTCGGGGACACCGTGCGTAATACCGGTGATAAAGCTTTACTGCAAGCCAGCGATAATCTGTGGATACAGAAAGATGCGCAGGGAAATAAAAATCAATTAGTCGAAAATAGATCGGCAACGATAAAAACCGTGAAAGGG
>NZ_JBEJZY010000217.1:0-664 GCF_040256935.1 Photorhabdus viridis | reverse complement strand
GTGTGCGCCTGTAATTGGGCCGACACATTTTCTGCGCAAGCGGGCTCAAAAGTGACCACTGACAGTGGCGCCTGACGCCAGACCACCTGCACGGGCTGTGTCAATCCCTGCCAGCAGACAGCGGTACGCAGGATATCATGGCGGTCTATCACCCGTTGCAGCGCCCCAAGGAAAGCCTCAAGGCGTTCCCGGGTATCGAAGGCGATGACGTGGTGCAACAGATAAGCATCGCCTTTCTCTTGCAACCGGTGATGGAACAGAATGCCCTCCTGTAGCGGCGCCAGCGGATAGATATCCTGCACATTAGCTGCGCCGCCCGCCACGGTGCCGATAATGGCGTCAATTTCCGCCTGAGACAGCGTGACCAGCGGCAGCATCTCAGGCGTGAGCGCGGTGCTGCCGTCAGGGATCCGGTTGGGCGGCACAATAAAGGCCGCTTCTCCCTGCTCCGTCCGGATAGCTTGTGCCATGTCGGTTAGTACGGGCGCGGAGAAGACACTGCGTACATCAAGCAGCCAGCCGGCATTGCGCAGTTGTTCAATCAGGCTGACCGCCATCAGCGAGTGGCCGCCGAGTTCGAAGAAGTGGTCGTGCCGGCTGATGCGTGCCAGCCCCAGCAGGTTTTGCCAAATCTGCGCCAGCGTGGTTTCCCGTTCACCCACAG
>NZ_JBEJZY010000216.1:0-683 GCF_040256935.1 Photorhabdus viridis | reverse complement strand
GAGTGGGTGCCGGTACAGGATGAATTCAGTGACCGCAGTGAGTCGATGGCGGCGGCCCGTTATGCCGTCTCGCTGCGCGTTGACGGGATGGAAAACAGCCAGTATCTCACCTGTCCCGTTGCCCGTTTGTTACGTGACGGCCAGGGAAACTGGGCCGTTGACGAACAGTTTGTCCCGCCGTTACTGCGGCTGAGTGCAAATGCCGGGCTGATGAACCGGCTCGATCAGTTGCTGACGCAGTTACGGGCCAAACAGGCCCGGTTGATGAGCATGCGCCGGGAAAGTAACGAGCGGATGGCGGATTTTGCCGTAGCGGACGTCTCGTTGTTTTGGCTACTCAATGCGCTAAACAGCTCTGAGCCGGTACTGCGTGATTTTCAGGTGCACGGGGAGGTGCACCCGGCGCTGTTCTATCGTGAAGCGGTCAGACTGGCGGGCAGTCTGCTGACATTTTCGCTCGATCATGACGCCGGGGGGATCCCGCGTTATCAGCACGATAACCTGACGGCGGTGTTACCGCCGCTGTTTGACCTGCTGAGTCAGTTACTGGAAATCAGCCTGCCGTCCCGGATGGTCGCCATTGAGCTGACAAAATCGGCACAGCAATGGACCGGGACGCTCCACGATACCCGCTTGCGTGACGCGGCGGATTTTTATCTTTCTGTCCGTTCCTCCGTTCCCGC
>NZ_JBEJZY010000215.1:0-709 GCF_040256935.1 Photorhabdus viridis | reverse complement strand
CTCATTGATAAAACGGGATGATAAAGAGCGTGCTGGTGGCAGATTAGGGTAATTATTAATAAAGCCACGGATCTGTTCTGGTGTCACCAGAGCTAAATCTTGTGTTAGTTCTCGGTATTTAAGATAAGGATAAAGCGGGTAGTTTTTCAATGTTGGCATCAATCTCGCCACCTCAGCCATATCACTGGCATCCCACGCTTGCTTAATTTGCTGATATCGTTGCCGCTGATCATCCAGAGAATCAGCGTTTGCTGCGACAGACACAAAAACTAACCCTATAGCCATCGCAAAGTGTTGCCATTTAGCCATTACCACACGCTCCTCCCGGAGATCAAATTGAATAGGTTAATATTACAAATGTATACACATCATAATAATATAATCACCGCCACTTACCACATTAATTCACTCCATGATGAAATATTTAACCATATATACTAAGCAGGTAAGTTTTTTATCCAAAAAAATTGATCCGTCTTAACAAACTCGCCCCAGAGCTATCCTATTCCGGCAATTGGGTTATAGAGTTTATTAACTTAAATCGGGTAAACTGTGACAAATCGTGTTCAGATGAACATAAATAACCTAACTGGATATTATCAGATACCAACACGCCCTGTTCATGCGATTGACTTCGCCAAACAGGCATTATCATTATAACAATCAGAGATAGCGAGGCTTATAGCAACGTGGCTCAATATGTTTACAG
>NZ_JBEJZY010000214.1:0-713 GCF_040256935.1 Photorhabdus viridis | reverse complement strand
CGCAACATCAGGCAAGCGGTTTCATCATCCGGCTCATCAACGTTAATCCGCTGGAAACGGCGCTCCAGCGCGGCATCCTGTTCAAAATAGCGTTTGTACTCCGACCAGGTGGTCGCCGCGATAGTCCGCAATTCCCCCCGCGCCAACGCGGGTTTTAGTAAGTTAGCGGCGTCTGCGCCGCCCGCCTGATTACCGGCGCCAATCAAGGTGTGGGCTTCATCAATAAACAGTAAGAGGGGGGTGGACGATTGTCGGACAGCTTCAATCACGTTTTTCAGCCGTTGCTCAAATTCGCCTTTCACCCCTGCGCCCGCCTGCAACAGGCCCAGATCCAGCGCCCGCACACTGACCGTTTTCAGGCTGGCCGGGACATCGCCTTCAGCAATCCGCAGCGCCAGTCCTTCCACTAATGCGGTTTTCCCCACGCCCGGCTCTCCCACCAGAATTGGGTTGTTTTTACGCCGGCGCGATAAGATGTCGATCATCTGGCGAATTTCATTATCACGGCCAAAGACCGGATCAATGCCGCCTTCAGCGGCGCAGGCCGTGATATCCCGCGTGAATTTATCCAACACGTTTTGCAAAGCCGGGGATAATGCGTGAGGATTGAGCGCGGGGTTATCTGCGGCGGTCTCCGCCAGGTCAACAGCCGATCCTGCCTCAGTCAAACGCGCCGTAACCTGCTTCTCCGGGCACTCGTCTGAGTGATGATC
>NZ_JBEJZY010000213.1:0-714 GCF_040256935.1 Photorhabdus viridis | reverse complement strand
CACCACGGTGTTCATATCGCGCTGCGCATGCAAAGCCAGTTCTTCACTGCCCCGGGCATCCTCAAAGCGCAGTTCGTTGTAACCGTCGCCCTTGTGGGTTTTCGAGCGGAAGGCCATCTGGGTTTTGCTGCCCGGCAGGGCGCCGGGCGGGAGGTTGCTGGCGTGATACGTTCGCCCGGTGACAATCGGCTGGTCCGGGTCGCCGTCGAGGAAGTCCACCACCACCTCCTGACCGACCCGTGGGATGGCCAGCATGCCCCAGCCCTGGCCGGCCCACGGCTGGGTCACCCGTATCCAGCAGGAGCTGTGGTCATCACTCTGGCCGTAACGGTCCCACAGGAATTGCAGCCGGATACGGCCGTATGAGTCGCAGAAGATTTCTTCCCCGGCCGGGCCGACGACTTTGGCAATCTGCGGGCCGTCCATCACCGGTTTGCGCGCCGGCATCGGACGCCAGTGCTGATGCGCGGGGATAAAGGTGAACTGGTTGCTCATGACGGTGCCGGCCTCGCCGCCGGCCTGTTCCAGCGCCTGCGGCTGGCTGCCGTTGTGGGAGACGCTGACCAGCTGCCAGAGCTGGTTGAGGTCATCGCGGGGATGGTCGGTGAGGGTGAACAGGACCCCCGGCAGCATGGCGGCGTGGTTACTGTCCCCGTGGCCGGTCAGGGCGTCATTGCGCAGGGCTTCGAGCCGGTAGCGGGTGAAATCGGCGCC
>NZ_JBEJZY010000212.1:0-717 GCF_040256935.1 Photorhabdus viridis | reverse complement strand
TAAAAATATCAAAGCACATGGTTTTTGCTCTCAAAAAGAGAGTATGAGATCATAACTATTACTGTCGGTCAAATCTGATTTTTTTAACAAAATATTCACGATCTTGCCCTGCGAAATACCCAATCCATCATCTTCGATCCAAAATAAAAATATTATTCAAATAACCAAATATCAGTAAGTTACCAAATTTCTTATCCAATAGTATGAAATTGAAGGATTTAAACGACTGATGACAAGCCACACCCTGAGCATCAAAACTGATAACGGCGGGCAGATAACATTCAACATTTCTCAAATTGCAACACAGCAACAATCCCGCTGAACTAATACTGGCAATGGAGCTGCTGGCTGGGGAAAAAGCGGTCATCATTGACCCGGACGGCTTTCTTATCGACCAGATTCAACCAGCGCAGCCCGCTGTTCAGCTTCACCCGCCAGATACAGGGGCTGCACAGTTACCTGATTCAGTTGCTGGAGGGCATTCTCTACAATGGCGGCCCGGCACAGCCCGGACTGCGCGGCGTTTATCTCACCTCCTCCAGACAAATCGGCCAGATGGATGACATCTTTACCCAGTCTGCCGCCGTGCAGTATCACCTGGGACCCCAGGCCTTTCCGACCTGGCCGGTGGCCGATACCGCTCCTTACTTCACCCGCTCGCTGTTTGAAGACGTGTTGCTGGCCGAGCCCAATCTGGCGGCGGAAAACCGCCTGTGG
>NZ_JBEJZY010000211.1:0-735 GCF_040256935.1 Photorhabdus viridis | reverse complement strand
CCAGACCACATTTGGCATCGACGGCAACGCGGCTATACCGGCGGCTAATGTGCTGACTGTTTCCGGCACCGGAACCGGCTGATGTTCAGCCAGTGCGGCCCGCTCTGTTGCGGTGGTGGCCTGTACCTCTGCCGCTTCCTGCATCGGCACGGCACTGTCCAGCAACAACCCGAAGGCCCGTTCCGGCTCAGCGACCTGACACAGATAGCCGTTGGCATCCATGCCCTCGGGGAACACCACCCGGAACACGGTGATACCGGCGGCAGTCAGTTCGGCGGCCAGTTTCACTGCGGCCTCATTCCCGGCGGGGTCATTATCGAAGGCAATCAGCACCTGTCTGACCTGATGCTGTTTCAGTGCCTGCCAGTGGTCGGGAGTAAACCCGTTCACCCCGTAGGCGGCGGTGACATTACGGTAACCCGCTACCCAGAATGACATCGCATCGATTAATGATTCACACAGGATAAGCGAGGCTGACGCCCCCATGGCCGGTTCATTCCAGACCCCGCTATGCGCCCCGGGCAGATACAGATGCCACGGGGTGTTTTTGCGCAGGTCATCACCGATTTTACGGCCATAGATTTCGCGTATCTGGCCGTGCCGGTCGATAACCGGTATCACTAATGACCCTCTGAAGTGTTCATGCCCGTTGTCCCGCAGGATACCCGCCGCCATTAACCGGACCCGGATAGCGGAACCGGCCTTGTATTTACTGGCGGGCAGCCGGTAACCCAG
>NZ_JBEJZY010000210.1:0-738 GCF_040256935.1 Photorhabdus viridis | reverse complement strand
GGGTCGCCCCCTTCAAATGCGATCGCCACTTCCGTACCTATCAGCAACGGCCAGTGAAAACCGTAGGTGTCACCTGCGTAAGGGCGGGCCAGACGCACCCACAGGCTTTCTTCCCCCTGCGGCCAGTCCGCCCGGTCAAAGTCAAACGCCACCCGATACAACCCGTCTTTATCAATATCCCCGTACCGGTCGTTCACTACCGAGCTGCTCACCCGGGCCGGCAGGGTGCCCGCTATGCGTGGTTTCGGGATTAACGCAGGTCGGAAGCACACGGTTTCAGAGTAGGGAATGGCAGTAAACGCCATTTCAAAACTGCGATCCCGGCGCGCACTGCTGCGAATAGCGGTTATCACCGCCCCTTTACGGAACGCTTCCGGCGCCTCTCCCCTGACTTTCAACTCCTGACCCGGCAACAGCGTGGCGGATGTCGTCAATCCCCGCAGTTGGGTCTGTCGATTCAGGTAACGTTCATGTTGCAGCCGGGAATAGAACACCCCGCTTTCGGCTTCCGGATCCAGGTCGTAACGGTTGCCTAACACCCGGTAGTTGTTATCCAGGTAATGGTACGCTTCGCCATACAGGGTTTCATCGCCCCGCGTCACATCCACTTCGGCATCCATACCGTATTGCGGCAGCGCGTCACGGTAGTCATAATCCCGGGTCGCCACTTTGCCTGCCACCACCTGATGCGCGGTTTCCATGCCCCATACCGCGTCTTCTTCCCCACCGTGCATGCCT
>NZ_JBEJZY010000209.1:0-755 GCF_040256935.1 Photorhabdus viridis | reverse complement strand
GGCTTATCTCCGGCCTCAGTCCGGCATTGAACTGGCGCCGGCGGATTTACGCCGGCAACTGGCACAGCATCTGGCCGACTATATGCTGCCCAGTGCCTTTGTGATGCTGGAGAGCTTCCCGCTCACGCCCAATGGCAAACTCGACCGCAAATCACTGCCAGCACCCGACCAGTCTGCCGTGGCAATGCATGCCTATGAAGCGCCCGTTGGCGAACTGGAAACGACACTGGCACAAATTTGGCAAGACCTGCTGGGGCTGGCGCGTGTCGGACGTTATGACCATTTCTTCAAACTCGGCGGTCACTCACTACTCGCAATTCAATGCACGACACGCGTGCGCCAAGTGTTGGCACTGGATCTGCCGCTGGCTCAGCTCTTTGCCCAGCCTGTCCTTATTGACCTCGCCCGGGCACTCACTGCTGCCTCAGTCACCGCCCGGGCTGTTATCCCGGCGGCCGATCACAGCTTGCCTCTGCCACTCTCTTTTGCCCAGCAGCGATTGTGGTTCCTCAGCCAACTCGATTCCGCTGCCAGCCAGGCCTACCATATTCCCGCGGTATTGCAGCTTTCCGGTCAGCTTGACCAGCAGGCCCTCACCGCAGCACTCGATCGCCTTGTCGCCCGCCAAGCGAGCCTGCGTACCTACTTTACGCGGGTTGACGGTCAGCCCTGCCAGCAGATAGCGCCTACAGACATCGGCTTTTCACTCTCCTGTCTGGATCTGCGTTCCCTGAACGCAACGGCCCGTGCCAAGC
>NZ_JBEJZY010000208.1:0-762 GCF_040256935.1 Photorhabdus viridis | reverse complement strand
TATCACTGAAGATATTCTCATTCGCATATCATGAATGAGAATCATTATTTTTTATCTATTTAGGTAGCGGGATGTAAAGTGAGGTTGTTTATTTTATTTTAATTGTAACCAGTTGATTTAAATTAAAATAAATAATTTAATTATGGGCTGACTGCGCTATTGTATTAAAGATGGCGAGTCTGACTATTTTGTTATGATAAATAAATTCTTTTTATGTAAATAAATGTAATTTTATTTATATTTTATTAAAGTAGTGTATTTATTTTTTTGTTTTTACAGAAATTATATTTATTCGGCCTTTAACTTATTGTGCTGTTTGATAAAAAAAGACTTGATCTATATATGCACCTATTAAGAGGATGTGATGATTCCCTAATAGTCCATGCTATTAAGGAATCATCATCGTTGATGGCGAAGGGATAGCCCGATTAATTATTTTCACCCCGATTAACCTCCGGTTGGGAAATACCTGATTTGATTTATTGTTTTCCGGATTTATTCTGACTGACTCCCGGATCTTTATTCGGCTTGAGTTCCGTTCGGCCCTGAATGCCGTCGCTTGCCAGCGATGACAAAAGGTGCCGAACTCTTTATCAACAACAGGAGCGTAATATTATGGCGATCCCCGCGTATTTATTGGTTGAAAGATGACGGGCGCCACAGGCGCCGCGATGGAAACCGCTAAAACAAACCATGACCTTATGGGCCTCGGTATACAGCTATGGGCAGCATCGTACCCGAAGCGACCGGGAAGCCAGTGGG
>NZ_JBEJZY010000207.1:0-765 GCF_040256935.1 Photorhabdus viridis | reverse complement strand
CCAGTATAAAAGACAGTCAGGCGGCTAAACGTCGAAGAGCCATTTGGTCAGGGGAATTCCGTAGTCAACTTATCTTTGATTAAATTAAATACAAAGTGGAATCCCGCCCTGTCATCTAAACTGTACTTTCTTTTCTCTAAGTCTAATATATCAGATTCAAGATTAATCAAGCCACGACGTGATGAGAACAATTCCATTTTACATTTGATAATATCTTTCTTAGATAAATAATTATTATTTTGATTTAACAATTTATCTACAAAATTCATCTGTTCTCTGTAGCTTTGACTAAAAAAATCATAGTCATCTCTATGGTCTTTTAAAATAGAGTCTATATTTTTTAACTCACTTTCATTTTTATTAAACTTAAAATCTTCATAATTTTTTTCAATCTTCATCCGCTTATAGACATTATCTATATACTTTTCCATCGCATTAATTTTTGTATTATCTCGTTTTATATTTTGTAATAAAATAGATTCAGCCCCCTCTAAATCTGGATTAATCGCATTATAAATAGAATCTCCTTTTTTAACTACATCACCATCACGAACATTATAATTTTTAATATCTATATCCTTTTCTGCATAAAATAATACAGGTTCTGGTGCGGTTTTAATAAAAGCATTTTCCAAAACAACTCGCCTCTTTATACAGGGCAAGATCGTGAATATTTTGTTAAAAAAATCAGATTTGACCGACAGTAATAGTTATGATCTCATACTCTCTTTTTGAGAGCAAAAACCATGTGCTTTGATATTTTTA
>NZ_JBEJZY010000206.1:0-766 GCF_040256935.1 Photorhabdus viridis | reverse complement strand
TTCCCTACAGGAAATTACATCATGTCATTATCTGCTAAACATCAATCGGCACCCCTCGGGCTGACCCTGCGCCAGCATCTTGCGGCGTATCTGGATAACCTGCTGTTGCAGGGGCTGAGTCAAAAGAGTCAGACCGCCAGTCATGAACGACTGATGCCGTTCGTCAGCTGGTGCGAGGAACAGGGTATCCTGTCCGCAACTCAGGTGACCGGGCCGTTACTGGAAAACTGGCAACATTATCTTGCTCAGTATCGTAAGGCCAACGGGCAGCCCTATACGCCGGCCAGTCAGCGCCTGCGCCTGCGCGCCTTACGCCAGTGGTTCGACTGGTTGCAGCAACAGCACGCTATCCCGACCAGCCCGGCAGACACGCTGGCCCTGCCGGCCAGAAAAAAGCGCGCCGCTGTCACGGAAACGCTGAATCAGGCTGACGCCACGATACCCACCCGCTTCGCCACCCTACGCCAGCATCTGGCCGCCTGGCTGGAAGCCGTGCAGGGACAGGGCTTAAGCGAACGGACTCAGGAAGCCTATGCAGAACGGCTGTTGCCGTTCGTCAGCTGGTGCGAAGCCCGCGGAGTCATGACCGCACCACAGGTCAGCCTGCCGTTACTGGAAAGTTACCAGCGCTGGCTGAGAAGCCACCGTAAAGCGGACGGCCAGCCCTACACCCCGGGCAGTCAGCGGGACCGCCTGAGTGTCTTACGTCAGTGGTTCCGCTGGCTGTTGCAACGTCACCATATCCTGTATAACCCGGTGGACAGTC
>NZ_JBEJZY010000205.1:0-767 GCF_040256935.1 Photorhabdus viridis | reverse complement strand
ATGCGCCCAGTTAAGACTCGGTTTCCCTGCGGCTCCCCTAAACGGTTAACCTTGCTACAGAATATAAGTCGCTGACCCATTATACAAAAGGTACGCAGTCACCCCTATTAATAGAAGCTCCCACTGCTTGTACGTACACGGTTTCAGGTTCTTTTTCACTCCCCTCGCCGGGGTTCTTTTCGCCTTTCCCTCACGGTACTGGTTCACTATCGGTCAGTCAGGAGTATTTAGCCTTGGAGGATGGTCCCCCCATGTTCAGACAGGATACCACGTGTCCCGCCCTACTCGTTGAGTTCACAGCCGGGGTGTTTTGGTGTACGGGACTTTCACCCTTTACTGTGCGACTTTCCAGACGCTTCCACTAACACACCGGCTGATGCAGACTCTGGGCTGCTCCCCGTTCGCTCGCCGCTACTGGGGGAATCTCGGTTGATTTCTTTTCCTCGGGGTACTGAGATGTTTCAGTTCCCCCGGTTCGCCTCGTCCGACTATGAATTCATCGGACGATAGTGCAACGCATTGCACTGGGTTTCCCCATTCGGACATCGCCGGTTATTACGCTTCATATCAGCTTACCGACGCTTTTCGCAGATTAGCACGTCCTTCATCGCCTCTGACTGCCTAGGCATCCACCGTGTACGCTTAGTCGCTTAACCTCACAACCCGAAAATGTCTCGGGGTGCGCAGTGTTGAGAGACTGGTCAACAATCCCTCGGGGAGATTATTGACGCTTTCAATTTTCAGCTTGTTCCAGATTGTTAAAGAGC
>NZ_JBEJZY010000204.1:0-768 GCF_040256935.1 Photorhabdus viridis | reverse complement strand
CTCTGTTCGGGTAGGCAGGATTAAATTAATTGAGCATGAGTCAGAGACTGGATTAAAACCGGGTGGTCATACTTTGGCTAAACATGTTGGGTTATCGGAGCAGGAATTGAGGGAAAGGCTAACAGATGTATCTAGAGCAAGTAGTTTTTACAATCAAGATGTGGCAGAACAAGTCATTTCAAAAGCCTTGAAAGCAAATAAAATACATCTAGAAAATTGGGCTAAGTATTCGCTCCCAGAAGGAATGTATGCACCTATTGAATATGTTTCAAAAACACCGATTGGTTTTGGTGTTACTAAAGGATCTAAAAATATAAAAGAATTATATACAGTCAGGATTGTTTTAAATTATTCTGAATACAATGGTAAACCATTCTATATATTAACTGCATATCCAAAGGGATAACCTAATGAACAAACAATATCCGTTTCTAGATATTTTAATATATGCTTATTTTAATCAAGATTATAAGATTATATCAGGTCCAAAGCTTAATGATGTTATCGATGATTTTCTTCACGTTGCAACTCGAGGAATGATAAAAGGGTTAATAGAAGAAATCGATTCTATTATTAACACATCCGAAAATGTAGAGAACAGATTTGATTTTCTCTATCATGATGCTGATGTTCTCCCAGAAGTATGGAATATGACAGCACTTGAATTTTTAAATCATATATCTCAAAGAACCCAGAGTTTTTTAAATGCACATCCTGAAAAAAGATGAGTAATTAAAATTGCTTTAATACAACAGTAAACAAAGAGGT
>NZ_JBEJZY010000203.1:0-769 GCF_040256935.1 Photorhabdus viridis | reverse complement strand
CGGTATCAGCGACGTTGTTGCTGAAACGCCCGGCACCGTTTGCGGTCGCGGACAGGCGACCGTGTTCGGTATCAGACGGATTTCAACTCTGCGGTTAGCGGCACGCCCAGCTGCGGTGGTATTTGTCGCGATCGGTCGCGTCGCCCCGTCGCCTTGTACGACGAAGCAGGCGGGCGACAACGCGCCGGTCTGTAATAGCCAGTCACGGACGGCTTCGGCCCGTGCCAGTGACAACGCCTGGTTTTTCGCGGCATTACCGGTCGCATCGGTATGGCCGGTGATGAAAATCATCCGGCCCGGTTTGGCGCGGATATTGATCAACGCATTGATTAATACTGGGGTTGAGCCCGGTTTCAGTGTCGCCTGTCCCACATCAAACAGGGCCGGGCTATTCAGGCTGATCGTCTGGGGTAACGGGGGCGTCACCGGTTTTTTTTCCTGATGTTCAGGGTGATAGCCCTCAATCGCCGCCTGTAACGGCAGACGTAATCGCGCCCCCTGATACAGCCCTAATCCCAGACGCCACGGCACTCCATGCCGGTCATACTCTTCAAGACGACCGGCATCGTCCCGCAATACCGCCACCGCCTGCGCTTTGCCGCGCGTATCCGTCATGGCGACAGCGTGATAGTGCTGCCAGTCATCGTCCACCTGACGTAACTCTTGCCGGTTATGCCAGGCCGAGCAGCCCAGCGCGGTCATCCCCGCCAGCAGAAACAGCCCCAACGCTATCCTCAAAGCCTGCGGCCCAGCGGTCTGCCATGATCTC
>NZ_JBEJZY010000202.1:0-795 GCF_040256935.1 Photorhabdus viridis | reverse complement strand
GCTGCAACATGAACGTTACCTGAATCGACAGACCCAACTGCGAGGGTTGACGACATCCGCCACGCTGTTGCCGGGTCAGGAGTTGAAAGTCAGGGGAGAGGCGCCGGAAGCGTTCCGTAAAGGGGCGGTGATAACCGCTATTCACAGCAGTGCGCGCCGGGATCGCAGTTTTGAAATGGCGTTTACTGCCATTCCCTACTCTGAAACCGTGTGCTTCCGACCTGCATTAATCCCGAAACCACGCATAGCGGGCACCCTGCCCGCCCGGGTGAGCAGCTCGGTAGTGAACGACCGGTACGGGGATATTGATAAAGACGGGTTGTATCGGGTGGCATTTGATTTTGACCGGGCGGACTGGCCGCAGGGGGAAGAAAGCCTGTGGGTGCGTCTGGCTCGTCCCTATGCGGGTGACACCTACGGTTTTCACTGGCCGTTGCTGATAGGTACGGAAGTGGCGATCGCATTTGAAGGGGGCGACCCGGATCGGCCCTACATCGCTCACGCGCTGCACGACTCAAAACACCCGGATCACGTCACCTTATTCAACTACAAACGCAATGTCCTGCGTACCCCGGCGAATAACAAATTGCGGATGGATGACGAACGCGGTCGGGAGCACATCAAACTGAGTACCGAATACGGCGGTAAGAGCCAGCTCAACCTGGGGCATCTGGTTGACAGCCAGAAACCGCACCCGGATAAACGGGGTGAAGGGTTTGAGCTGCGTACCGATGACTGGGGCGCGATCCGTGCCGGGAAAGGGCTGTTTATCAGTGCGGATAAACAAGCCAACGC
>NZ_JBEJZY010000201.1:0-803 GCF_040256935.1 Photorhabdus viridis | reverse complement strand
CAGGGCAACCGCATGAATGATTAAATATCACTCACATTAGCAAAACCCGCCTGTAATACTCGCTCCAAAAATTGGGTTTTCATCCATATTCGTCTACGTTTCGCTTTGATGCTTAATTGACTCGTTTCTTTTTTCAGCATGTTTAACGAAATACGTCGTAATATCGCGATGTTTTCCGCCGCATTTTCACGGTAAATTTGACAATTATCTTCCTTAAACGTCACATCAAGCACCCAGTGAAGGTTATTCTCTATTTGCCAATGGCTGCGTACTGCCTGAGAAAATTGTTCTTCCATCAGTCTGGCTGAACTGATGTAGTAACGGTACTCCAGACTGGGCAATTTGCCGTTTTCTTGCCTGTATCCGATTGTGACGCCCAGTGTTTTTAATCCCGCCCATTCCGGAAAATCGGTTTTGAATGTCTCGGCATTCAACACATGGCTTTCTCTGATTTCCAGACGACCATGACCCCGTTCTATCCGCGTTTTTTCGGTTGTTAAGGGCAAAACGCGCTGGGCTTCCAGGGCTTTTTGAATGGCGCGATGGAGACGTTTTTGGTTGTCTTTCACACTTAATAAATAATCCGCGCCGGCATCAATAATCTCCTGAGCAATCTGCGTTTGGCATCCCATCGCATCAATGGAAATCAGCGCGCCTTTCAGTTCCAACAACTTAATGAGTTCCGGGATTGCGGTAATTTCATTGGATTTTTTCTGAGTTTTAACCTGGCCGATGACCATTTTATTGGCTGTCGCATAAGCACTCACAAGGTGGAGCGCCGAACTGCGTTCTCCCGGGGCATA
>NZ_JBEJZY010000200.1:0-809 GCF_040256935.1 Photorhabdus viridis | reverse complement strand
AAATACGGAGAACTGAGCGCCGCGCAACGGGCAGAAATGTTGTCTAATTGTGCCGGGAGCGGTGGGTTATGCACACTAACCTACCAAGCCGAAATGGAAGGTGGCATAAAAACAGCCGATGCCGTTAGTGGCCTGAGATGGATGTTTGACTTATCGGCGGAAGATGCTCAACGTCTGAGCCAGTTTGTGACCACCGAAAACCAAAACGATTTAGGGCTATTGTATAATTCATTGCCCGCTTGGGAAAAAGGTGCATTAATAGCCAAAGAAGCGGTAGAATCTGCCGGTATTGGTGGTGCTATCGGTAGTAAGGTTTCAGTTGCTTCGATTGTTGGGAAACACCGAGGAAGCGCAATACCGGTACCGGAGCCAATAGTCGCTTCTAATGGGCTGACTTACAAATCAAATCCTAAACATACTCCCGGAGGTGATGGAAATCGCAAAAATGCAGGAATAGAACCTAGAGACTCTTTAATTCTTTTTGAAAACTCTATACCAAGCTCAAAAAACTATAACAATAAAGAGGTTCGGTTCTCAGTAGACAAGAACGGTAACGTTCACCGATTCGAAGGAACTAACGGAGAATATCATTGGAATGGCAGCTCCGGAGATATTAACAATTCCTTAACAAGCAAGCAGGTGCCAAGTGATATTCAGAAAAAATTAGGAGTGAAACTAAAGTGATTTATGGTGATCCATTTTACTTTTCTCTTCAATTTGACATTGTTGAGTCATGGAACTCTCCAGATAGCTTTTGGAAAAATGGAGTATTTTCTTTCTATTTAGAAGGAAATAAATTATTTGACCTT
>NZ_JBEJZY010000199.1:0-810 GCF_040256935.1 Photorhabdus viridis | reverse complement strand
CTCTTCCGCCGCAAGGCGGGTAAAGAAATCATAGGAGGATTCCCTTTTCATGGTGGTGTATTCCCGCACTGAATGCGGGTCATTGAAATGCATACTGGCCCTGAGGGTTTTCTGTTTCAGTATGCTGTGTAAAATCTCGGGAACGCTGAGTTGGTGATAGATGCGGCTGTCCTGATCAAGGGTCAGCAGCCACATTTCTGGTCTGATGGTCAGGTGATACAGCGTTTGATGCCGGTTTGTGGCGCCAATAACCGCACTTTCAACTAATCCTTTCACTTCACGTTGCGGGTTATCGTCACGGGTGACGGTGAACTGCGCGGTTTGGAGCAGGAGGGTATCGGTATCAATATCTGAACGCGGTGCCGCTAATGTCAGAGACAGGGTAAATAACGATGAGAGCGCTTCATCTAACGTAAAATTGACGACCGCAAAAGTCATGGGGGCCAGGTTGCCGATAGTGCAGGAAAAGCGGAGTCCGGTTTTCATGGTTTTTCCTCAATGACATAATCTTTTGGTGTCCGGGCATTATTGAAAGATGTCCAGTATTCATGACCTTCCAGCTCCGGAGAATATCGGTAGCACTCGATTCAGGGATACATGAGGCAAGGTGCGGCTGCCTCTTTTATGATCAAACGTTAATTGGAATTTATATGTTGATTTAATAAATATCAAGATTAATATTTTAAAGATGTGTAAATATCACTTTATAACAGTCACTGCTGTAAATTTTATCGGTGTTTAAGTAACATAATGATTTAATTTATTTCGAAAAGTTTGATTTAAGAAAGATTTCTTTAATCAAGTTATGGT
>NZ_JBEJZY010000198.1:0-812 GCF_040256935.1 Photorhabdus viridis | reverse complement strand
GCCGAACAATCGGTTGAATGAGCTGTTGCCCTGGCCTGATAATCCCTTCAGTTAATATCCCATTTTGTGGTTATCTGACAACGCAAGGTGAGTTCACCGGAACATTACGGAAATCAGGGGCCACACTTTAATGTAAGGCCATTTGATCCTAAAACCGGAAATGGTTCAAGGAATGACAAAGTAGCAGGGACATTTGAGCATTATGAATATTAAGGGAGATCATAATTATGTGGTTTGAACATGCCATGTATAAAGAAAAAATTCATTTCATGTTTAATGGTGAACTTTCAATAAATAATGTTGAATTTGAAGACTTTTTATATCATACAGGTTCTATTCTAAGAATAGGAATTCGTTCTAGAAATATACCTAAAAATATTCCTGAAAAATGGAAAAAAAGGGAGTTTAATGCGTTAGTAATAACTTTGAGTTTTGGTAATGTTACTCAATTTGAGTGTAAAGGAGGAAGCGTTGGTTTTAATTGTTCTCCAGTTATTTCATCAAAACCAGAAGAAATCACATTACTAATAGAAAATAAAGATTTTCATCTCCAGTGTGTGGCAGGTTTTATGATAATTGATGATGTCTCTCCTTATCTGGATGAAAGGTGGGATTAATGTTTTAATTTTTTGTTGATAATTTCAATAAATAATAAAAAGCCGAAAATATCCCCGTGATCTTTCGGCTTTGTTATTTCTATGGTAATGTTCCGGTGAACTCACCTTGCGTTGTCAGATAACAACAAAATGGGATGTTAACGGAAGGGATTATCAGGCCAGGGCAACAGCTCATTCAACCGATTGTTCGGCCAG
>NZ_JBEJZY010000197.1:0-819 GCF_040256935.1 Photorhabdus viridis | reverse complement strand
GTTATCGGCCCAAAAAGGGGCAGCAGGTTTATCAATATCAGGCGGTATTCCTGCTGGATGAGAAAAAAACGCTGATTTTCACCCTGTCATCCCAACAGGCGTTCACTGATGCTCAACGGCAGTGGCTGGATGACGGCCTGAACAGTTTCCAGTTCTAGGGAGGCGCTATGCCAGAAGCCGCACGGCTCGGAGACACGATAGGCCATTCCAGCGCCATGGCGGGATTGGTTGCAGGCACCGTCATCGGTTCATTAATTTCAGCCGCCGGGGGAATGCTCGCGGGGGCCCTCTTTGTGGCCGGATTGGCCGCATCCTGTGTCGGTGTGGGCGTTTTGCTGATAGGCGCCGCCATTGCGGTGGGCATGGCCGCGGGATCTTTAGGCGATATGGCGCGTGATGCCTGCGTCTCTGCGGGGGCCTCATCGCGAAGTCCCTGCGGGGAAATCACCCGGGGCTCCCCCAATGTCTTTATCAACGGCAAACCCGCCGCCATCGCGACGCGGAGTCAGGTGGCGTGCAGTAAAGAGGATGGCCTTCGTCAGATGGCGGAAGGCTCGGCTTCCGTTTTCATCAATGGTTATCCGGTGGTGCGGGTGGGAGACAAAACGGTCTGTGATGCAGCAGTCATGACCGGTTCGTCTAATGTCTTCATCGGCGGCGG
Organism: Photorhabdus viridis; assembly: GCF_040256935.1. Lineage (NCBI taxonomy): Bacteria > Pseudomonadati > Pseudomonadota > Gammaproteobacteria > Enterobacterales > Morganellaceae > Photorhabdus > Photorhabdus viridis. Next base: position 158 of record NZ_JBEJZY010000197.1, on the reverse strand, counting down.
AACGGTGCAGACGGCAAACATTGCGCCGGAAATCCCCAAATGGGCGTATACCGTTTCCGATTTAACGATGTTTGCCGCCGGGTTAGCCAGTTTTGGCGGCGCAGCCGCCAAAGGCCCCGGCGCGTTGCAGAAGCTGTTCAGCAAGGTGCCGGGAGCGG
>NZ_JBEJZY010000196.1:0-825 GCF_040256935.1 Photorhabdus viridis | reverse complement strand
CACCAGTTGCAAACCCGGTTTCCGCTGTTGTGTAAAGCCGGGGCGCCGGATGAGGTTAACCAGATGATTAACCGGGCGCTGACCGGGATCCCGCTGGTGGCGATGAATCATGTCCCGGCGGCGGTCCCATTGCGGCTGGAGAACCAGTATTTTGCCCTTGACCTGTCCCATCCGGCGGCGAAAGCCATGCTGGCGGCGGGAACCTGTGCTTTCTATGTGTCCGATGTCCTGGGCGATATTCAGCTTGAACTGTTTGCGGTCTTGAGAACATGAATCCATCACACTTATTCACTAAAAAATCGTCACCGGATATTGATGCCCTGTTGCAAAACAGCTACTTACTGGTCACCAAACTGCGCCAGGGCGTGCCAGTGGATCAGGGGAGCACGGTATGGCAACACTGTCTCGACGAGATAGAACAGGCGCAGGGGGCGCTGTCTGCTGCCGGCGTCAGTGACGCTGCAAAGGGACACATCCGTTATGCTTTGTGTGCCCTGTTGGATGAAACCGTACTGACACGGGCGCCGGACGAGGGCTATGCAGCCTGGCGCGCCACCTCGTTGCAGGCCCATTTCTTTGGCACCGCTGAAGCGGGTAACCGGTTATATGAGCGGATACGTACGGTTCTGGATGGACCGACGCCTGATCAGGCGGTCCTGACCTGTTTTCACCGGGTATTGCTGCTGGGATTCCAAGGGGATTACCGGGAGGACACGTCATTGATACGTGAACAACTGATCACCCGCTTAAGTCAACACATCTTACCTTTCGACAGTTTTCAGCCCTCGCCTGGGCTGGTCAGAATCTTACCGTCTTTTGCCTGGC
>NZ_JBEJZY010000195.1:0-838 GCF_040256935.1 Photorhabdus viridis | reverse complement strand
GTTCTTCTAAATTAAACATGCCTGAGGATCTCCACGATTTTGTTTTCTTTGACAAAAACTTTGATCGTGCCTCAGGCACTTAGTTCCCTTCTTAAGCAAACCTCAGGTTATGTTACATTTATTTAACCTGTCATAATCATTTGAAAACGCAAATACAGAGGAGATTAACACTTTGATATAAAAGGTGGATTAAACTCAATAAACATATTTTTCAAATGGACAATGAATTGTATTTAATCGAAGTCCATTAATTATTAATAGAAAGTTGAAAGGAAATCAGCGGGAAAAAGAATATTATCCGAATAGATTGAGATTAATGTGTTTTCTCACTATTATTTTACGAAGCCAATCATAAAAAGCAGTACAATAAAAAGGGATAAAACGGTTAATTTGGCAGGATTTAAGCCCTAAGAAAGGGATTGATTATCCGAAAAAATATAAAGGGATTTATTTATTAATTCAGCTAGCCAGATCAGGGTAGGATTTCACTTATTGAAAAAACTCTGTGGCGGGTCGGGTTGGAAGACAATCACACCGCTTTGCATGTTGTCAGTGTTTATGATATCGATGCCGGCGTTGCTCTTTACCAAAAAGCGGCCAACAGCCGGGGAAAAGAAGGTGAAATGAAAAATAAGCAAAGTGTTATCCCGCCCTGAGGGCAGGATAACACTGAACTAACTGGCACTCTAATATCCCAGCTAGAAAGCTGATTCTTTTTCTGATTAACCTGAACTTCGCTTAAGAAGAAAATAAAAGTATCTGAGATACGATCAACATTTTTGTCAAAGAAAATTTAAGACATCTCAGTCAGCTCGGTTTCTTGCTTAATATTCCTTCA
>NZ_JBEJZY010000194.1:0-851 GCF_040256935.1 Photorhabdus viridis | reverse complement strand
ACCCCGGATGCAGGACCGCAAAACTGGTTGCCCGATACCGCCTGGCAGGGGGTGTTGGCTGACAGCCGGCACCGGCACGGCAGACGAGTCGGACGTATCCAGCGGCGCAACATCCATCGTGGCCTGATGGCGCTGGCCTTATTGTGGGGGGCCGGGATGGTGCTGTCCTTTTTCACCAACCGCGACCAGATAGCGGTGGTCAACGCGGCAATGACCGACCTGAAAGCCCGCCCGGAAGCGTCCGACGCCCAGTTGATGGCGTTTAAGGCGCTGCGTAATGAACTGGGCCGGTTGCAGTACCGGGTCGAACACGGGGCGCCCTGGTATCAGCGTTTCGGGCTGAACCAAAATCAGCCGCTATTGACGGCGGTGCTGCCGTATTACACCCAGATGAATAACCGGCTGATACGGGATAAGGCCGCGGCGATACTGCACCAAAAACTGAGCGCGCTGGTGAATCTGCCGCCGGGCAGCCCGCAACGGGCCCGTCAGGCGAAAGCCGCGCACAACCAGCTTAAAGCCTATCTGATGATGGCGCACCCGGAAAAAGCGGAGGCCGCGTTTTTAACCCGCGTCCTCAATGAAAACGAGCCGGACCGGGCCGGTATTGCCCCCGGCGTCTGGTTGAGTGCGGCCCCGGATTTGTGGGATTTTTATGCGGAGAATCTGCCCGCCCATCCGGAATGGCGAATGACGCCGGACACAGTGTTAGTCAGTCAGGTGCGCCGGATATTGCTGGACCAGATGGGCCGACACAATGCGGAAGCCACGCTCTACCAGCAGATGCTGCAATCGGTGCAGAAGGATTATGCCGACCTGACCTTAAGGCAGATGACCGGCGACACCGAAGC